>NZ_JBBMEO010000013.1:0-54025 GCF_040096515.1 Faecalibacterium tardum
GCTGCGCGACAGCTCCCCCAAGGGGGAGCCTTTGGGCGCTGCCGGAAACTTTGCCGCTACCGCTGAAGCCTTCACCCGCCGGGGGAAGGTGGCGCGTAGCGCCGGATGAGGGGCAGCACCCATTAGCCTTGCTGCACCCTCTCAGTCAAGCCCTGTCGGGCTTGCCAGCTCTCCCTTTGGGAGAGCTGGCACCGCAGGTGACTGAGAGGGTTCGTGCCCCAAACAAAAACTCCCTCTGCACCGTGAGATGCAGGGGGAGTTCAACTTTACAGGCTGTTACTTATTCTTGTACATATCCTGATAGTAGTTCTGGTAGTCGCCGCTGGTGACGTGGTTCATCCACTCCTCGTGGTTCAGGTACCAGTCGATGGTCAGCACGATGCCCTTCTCGAAGGGGGTCTCGGGATACCAGCCCAGATCGTTCTTGATCTTGGTGGGGTCGATGCCGTAGCGGCGGTCGTGACCCAGACGGTCGGCGACGTGCTTGATCAGCTCCTCGCTGATGCCCTCGTCCTGCAGACGGTCGTGCAGCTGGTTGATGATGGTCTTGACGATGAAGATGTTGGGGCGCTCGTTGTGGCCGCCCACGTTGTACACCTCGCCGACCTTGCCGCCGTTTGCCACCATATCAATGGCCTTGCAGTGATCCTCCACATACAGCCAGTCGCGGATCTGCATACCGTCGCCGTAGACGGGCAGCTGCTTGTGGTGCTTGACGTTGTTGATCATCAGGGGGATCAGCTTCTCCGGGAACTGGTAGGGGCCGTAGTTGTTGGAGCAGCGGGTGATGTTCACCGGCATACCGTAGGTGTCGTGGAAGGCCATGACGAACATATCGGCGCTGGCCTTGGAGGAGGAGTAGGGGCTGTGGGGGCACAGGGGCGTGGTCTCCATAAAGAAGCCGTCCGCGCCCAGAGCGCCGTACACCTCATCGGTGGAGACCTGCAGGTACTTCTTGCCCTCTTTCCAAGTCTTGGCATCGGCGTCGTACCATGCCTCCTTGGCGCGCTGCAGCAGGTTGACAGTGCCCATCACGTTGCTCTGCACAAAGATCTCGGGGTTCTTGATGGAGCGGTCCACATGGCTCTCGGCGGCAAAGTTGATGACGTAGTCGAAATCGTACTTTGCAAACAGGCTCTCCACCAGCTCCTTGTCGCAGATATCGCCCTGCACGAACACATGGCGGGGGTCGCCCTCCACGTCCTTCAGGTTTTCCAGATTGCCCGCGTAGGTCAGCTTATCCAGATTGACCAGCAGGATCTCCGGGTATTTTTTGAGCATATAGTGCACAAAGTTGGAACCGATAAAACCGGCGCAGCCGGTGATCAGATAGGTTTTCATAGGTCAGTATCCCTCTTTATTTATTTGTTGTTGTCCCCGGACTGCGGGCGGGCTGCGGCGCGGGCGCGTTCCTCCTCGGCGCAGCAGTGCTTTGCCACAATGCTGTTCATGGTCTTGCCCATGGCGTTGGTGTATGCCTCCAGCCCTTGGTTCATGCTGTGAAGCTCCTCATAGGTGGCTTGGGTGTACCGTGCCAGACCCGCGCTCATGTTGCTGAGCTCCTTGTGGGTCTCTTTGGTGTACTCCACCAGCTCCGCGAAGGCGTACAGCGCCCATGCAAGAAACATTTGCAGCACCCAGAACACCACGGCGACCACCAGCCCCAGCACGATGGCTGAAAACCGGCTGAAGGGCTTCAGCATTTCATGGACCGCGCCGCACAGCATGGATGCAAGCACAAAGGCCAGCACACACTGCACCTTTGCAAGGATCTTTAATATCTTGACAGATCTGCCAAAAATCGCATCAAACATGATACATCCTCAGTTCTTCCGCAGGGGGTATTTTCAGTTTTTTCTCAGCCCTTCATGCCGTTTTCGCCGTCCCAGTGGGCGAAGAAGCAGGCCAGCGCGTCCTTCCAGTCGCGGACATCGTTGCCCACGGTGCAGCGCAGCATCCGGTTGTCCAGTGCGCTCCACTTGGGGCGGTCGGCGCTGTCCGGGTGCTTTGCCTTGTACTCCTCGCTGGTGCAGGGGGCAACGGTAGCGTCCACACCGGAAAGGCGGATGATCTCGGCAGCAAAATCGTACCACGAGCAAATGCCCTCGCCGGTGCAGTGATACAGGCCGTACTCGTGGGTCACGCACAGCTGCAAGATCTCGTGGGCGAGGTCGGCAGCGTTGGTGGGGTTGCCGCACTGGTCGTTGACCACCTCCAGCTTGCCGAACTTTTTGCCTGCGTTCACGATGGTCTTGACAAAGTTTTTGCCGTAGTAGCTGTACAGCCACGCGGTGCGCACGATGAAGTGGCGGTGGCAGAACCGCTCCACATACTTTTCGCCCATGAGCTTGGTAGAGCCGTAGGCGCTGATGGGCCCGGGCAGGGTGGCTTCATCCTGCGGGATGCCGCCGTTCTCCCGGCCGGAGAACACATAGTCGGTGGAAACGTGCACCAGCCGTGCGCCGGTTTTTTCGGCAGCCTGCGCCAGATTGCGGGGGCCAAGGGCGTTTGCCTTAAAGGCATCGTCGTGGTGCACCTCGCACCCGTCCACGTTGGTGTAGGCGGCGCAGTTGATGATGATATCCGGGCGGTTGCGCCGCACGAACTCATCCACCATCCTGTAATTGGAGATATCCAGCTCCGGCAGATCCACCGGGATCACCGTAGCGTTGAGCAGCTTTTCGGGGATGGGGCCCAGCTCGCTGCGGCCCTCCTGCAGCTGCTTGAGCAGCTCTGTGCCCAGCTGTCCTTTGCAGCCTGTGACAATGATTTTCATACCAATGTGCCTTTCCTTATGCTTAGTAGCGCAGCTTGCCGTCGGCCACATTCTTCAAATGCTGGCCGTAGGGGCTCTTGCCGTAGCGCTCGGCGCTTTCCAGCAAGGTGTCGCGGTCGATCCAGCCGTACTTGAAGGCGATCTCCTCCGGTGCGCTGATCTTGATGCCCTGACGCTTCTCGATCATGTGCACAAAGTCGGCAGCCTCCACAAGGCTTTCCATCGTGCCGGTGTCCAGCCATGCAAAGCCGCGGCCCAGCAGCTGCACATCCAGCTCGTCCTTCTTCAGGTACATATCGTTCAGGGTGGTGATCTCCAGCTCGCCGCGGGCAGAGGGCTTTACCTGCTTTGCCATCTGCACCACTTCCTTGTTGTAGAAGTACAGGCCGGTGATGGCGTAGTTGGACTTGGGATGCTGGGGCTTTTCCTCCACGCTGAGCACCTTGCCGTCCTTGTCGAACTCCACAATGCCAAAGCGCTCGGGGTCCTGCACATAGTAGCCGAACACGGTGCAGCGGCCCTTGTTCTCTGCGTTGGCCACGGCGCTCTTGAGCAGCTTGGAGAAGCCGTTGCCGTAGAAAATGTTATCGCCCAAGATCATGGCGCAGCAGTCGTCGCCAATGAACTCCTCGCCCAGAATAAAGGCCTGTGCCAGACCATCCGGGGAGGGCTGCACCTTATACTGCAGATGGATGCCGTACTGGCTGCCATCGCCCAGCAGCGCCTCAAAGCGGGGCGTATCGGTAGGGGTAGAGATGATCAGGATATCCTGAATGCCCGCCAGCATAAGGGTGGACAGCGGATAGTAGATCATGGGCTTGTCGTAGACCGGCAGCAGCTGTTTGCTGGTGACCATGGTCAAAGGATAGAGCCGTGTGCCGGCACCGCCGGCGAGAATAATGCCTTTCATACTTGTGCACTCCTTTTTTCTGATAAAAAGATGTGCAGCTTAATTCAAAGCGGAGCTGCGTCCGCTGTAAACAATTTTGGGTCTGCCGCGTCCGCATTTTTGCAAAAGACGATGGCAGTACACTTTATTTTACTATGAAAGCACGCAAAATGCAAGAGGTCGAAACGGCAGAAAGCGGTGTGCTACGCTCCGCAGGGAATGTTTCTGCTTGCCGCAAGCGGGCAGGGACGCTCCGCTGGGGGAAGGTGGCTGCGCGTAGCGCCGGATGAGGGGCAGCACCCGTTAGCCTTGTACGCCCTCTCAGGCGCTCCCGCGCCAGCTCTCCCGAAGGGAGAGCCAAGCCACAAGGTTTATCGCTAAAGTATTAGGTATAACGAGGAAGTTTCCGGCAGTGCTCTTGGCTCCCCCTTCGGGGGAGCTGGCAAACCCGTAGGGTTTGACTGAGAGGGTTCGCTTCCCCGTAGCGCCGCGCTTTCGCAGAAAGCGGCGCCGCACCTGCCACTCCCCTCCACGACCCCTCCCGTGAAAATGGGATAGCGGAGCGCCTGCGGGCGCTCCGCTATCCCGAAAATAAAAATCTAATTCCTCTGATTATGCGCAGAGCAACGCGGAGCGCATTCCAAATCGTCCCCGCTCACCACGCAAAGCCCCACTTGGAAAAGTAGCGCAGCAGGCTGCGCAGCTGCCACAAAAAAGGCTTCAGGCTGCGGTGCGCCGCGCGGTGCCATGCGTGGATGGCGGTGTACTGGGGCACCAGATACGCCTTGCCCCGGGTGCGCATCTTCTGGGTCAGGTCGGCGTCCTCCACATACATGAAGTACCCCTCGTCAAAGCCGCCCACGGCCTTGAAGGCAGCGGTATCCACCGCCGAAAAGCTGCCGGTGCAGAACTCGATCTCAGTGGGCTTTGTCAGGTCTTTGTCTGCCATCAGGTAGCGGTCGTTGCACTTTGCCCAGAAGCGCAGACAGGGCAGCTGACGGTAGGCCATGGCGCGCACATTGCACCGGCGCAGCGGCAGCTGCTGGGGTCTGCCGTCCGGGAAGGTCAGCCCCGGGCGGGTCATTACCACGCCGGGGTGCGCCGCCATCCAGTCCGCAAGGTCACTCAGGGTGTCCGCCGTCAGCTGGATATCCGGGTTCAGGATAAAATGCACACGGCTGTGCAGCAGCGAGAGCACTGTGTTGTGCCCGGTGCCGAAGCCGCCGTTTTCCAGCCGGCAGAGCACCTGCACCTTCTGCCCGGGGGCGGTGCGCAGGGTGCCGTCCTTGGCGGCGGCGGTCAGCTGCTGGCCGCTGCCGTCCGGGCTGGCGTTATCCACCAGATACAACGTGAGCGGGTAGCGGCGGGTGCAGTCCAGCACCGTCTGGGCGGCCTTAATGGCCTCCTCCGCGCCGTTATACACCACGATGCAGGCCGAAAGCTCCATCTGCGTTTCCCCTTTCAGTTCGGTTTGGGTCAAAGGCTTACTCCAGCGGCTTGATATCAAAGCTGAAGTCCTCCTTCATCAGGTCAAAGTTGGGGTTCATGCAGGGGTCGCCCGCAGCCAACTGCTTTGCCCACCGCTTCTGGAAGCGCTCCACCTCAGAGGCAAAACGCTTGCGCTTGGCAGGGCTCTCGTCCAGCCCGCGGCTCTTGCTCTCGTAATGGTACAGCTGGGCAAAGGGGGTGAACACGTTGGTGTACCCCGCCTCCCGCACGCGCACGCAGAAGTCTACATCGTTGAAGGCAACGGCAAAGCTCTCGTCCAGCCCGTTCACCTGCTCATATACGTCCTTGCGCACCATCAGGCAGGCGGCGGTCACGGCGTACACATCCTGCGCATAGACCAGCCGCCCCATATAGCCGGGGTGCCCCACAGGGAAGTTCTTGTGCATGTGCGCCGCCAGCGTCAAAAAGCCGAAGCCGATGCCCGCGTGCTGGATGGTGTTGTCCGGGTAGAGCAGCTTTGCGCCCACGCAGCCCACACGGTCCTGCTGGGCGTACATGACCATCTCCTCCATCCAGCGGGGAGAGATGACCTCGGTATCGTTGTTGAGCAGCAGCAGATACTCGCCGGTGGCAGCGCGTGCGCCGAAGTTATTCAGGGCGCTGTAATTGAAGCCGGTGCCCTGCCATGTGAGCACATGCAGGGTGTCCGGGTGCTCCTTTTGCAGCTGCTCATAGCAGCGGAAGGTGGCAGGCTCCTTGCTGTTGTTCTCGATGATGATGATCTCAAAATCCGGGTAGGTAGTCTTGCGGTAGATGGACTCCACGCACAGCCGCAGGTCGCCCGAATGGTCGCAGCTGGGGATCAGCACGCTGACCCGCCCGGGCTTTGTAATGGTGTAATCGGTCTTGTAGAAGCCCGGGGTGTTGGGCACCATGGTCACCGCGTCCACCGGCACGCCCATGCGGTCGTAGTGGGCGCGCAGGGCCTTCATGGCTGCTTCCAGACAATAGGTCTTGGCAGAGATGTTGCTGGCTACGCTGGCAGGACTGGAACGCCAGTAGTACAGCAGATGCGGGATGTGCACGATCTTCTCTGCCTGCTCGGTCAGGCGCAGGTAGAGGTCGTAATCCTGACTGCCGTTAAACTCTGCCCGCTCGCCGCCGCCCACCTTTGCCAGCAGCGCCGCGCTGAACACGCTCAAATGGCAGATATAGTTGTTGGAGCGCAGGTTATCCAGCATATAATCCGGCTTGAAGTGGTAGACCGTCAAATGGTCGATATCCCCCTCAAAGGTCACTTCGTCGGTGTACACAAAGTCCGCACCCTGCTTGGCAATGGCTTCTGCCACATACCACAGTGCGCAGGGGTGCAAAATATCGTCATGATCCAGCAGGGCGATATACTCGCCGGTGGCAAGGGCAAAGCCCTGATTGGTGTTGCCCGCAATGCCCTCGTTGCTGTCCAGTTTCTGGTAGCGGATGCGGCTGTCAGTGCTGGCGCGCTCCTGCACGAGGGCACCCACGTCCGCGTCCTGTCCGGCATCCACCATGCACAGCTCCCAGTTGCGGTAGGTCTGGTTCTGTACCGAGTCCAGCAGTTCCACCAGAAAATCGTGGGGGGTGTTGTACAGCGGCACCACGATGCTGATGCGCGGTGCAGCGGGCTGGTCTGCGGCCTGTTTTACCAGCAGCTCCACGTCCGCAAAGCGGTCGGCGGGCATGGCCTTGCCCGGGAACAGCTTTTTATACTCCTTTTTGGCCTTGGCCTGTGCCATTACGCCCGCAAAGCCCACCCGGCGCAGGGTGGCAAAAAAGACGAACAGCGGGAAGGTGCGCCACAGCTGGCGGCACTTGCTTACCAGATACCGCAGCGGCCAGCTGGCCTTCCAGAAGGTGGAGTTGACCACGCTGTTCAGGGTCTTTTCCAAGTTCTGCTCGTGGCTGCGGCTCAGGGAAAGGTCGCTGCGCAGCCGCTCCAGCTGGGCAGACTGCTCGGCAGCGGTGCGCTCAGCCAGCAGGGTGCGCTCCCGCAGAACGTCCAGCTGCTGCTCGTAGCCGTTTTCCAGCTCCGGCAGCTCCGGAGCGTCCATGCGGCAGAACAGCGCCGTCAGCTGCTCCTTGCCGTGATCCTTCCAAGCAAGCTCCCGGCAGAAGCCCTGTGCAGCAAGCTGCTTTGCGCAGTCTGCCATGCCGGCGTACTCTGCGCACACCAGCAGCACTTTTTCCGCCTGTACGGCGGGCAGGCTGACCCACTGGGGGTCTGCCACCACCAGCAGCTCCGGGGCGCTTTGCACCACCGCAGTATTCATTTTACAAAAAGCTTTTTCCAGCAGCCCGCTGTCCTCCAGCACCTGTACGCTGCGGGGAGCCAGCTCCCGCACGATGCGCTGTGCCAGTGCACGGCAGCGCTCGGCGGCCTCCTGATTTTGCTTTGCCTGATCCAACTCCATGCTGATACTCCAATCCGTGCGCTTTTCCACGCAGTTATGTTTCCCGTTCATTTTTCACAAACGGATATAGTATACCAAATCCTGCGGCGTTTGAGAAGGTTTTTCCAAAATTTCAGTCAAACACGTTCAGCGGAACAGCCCCGCCAGCCAGCCGAACAATCCGCCGCTGCGGGTAGTGCGGGTACGGATCTGCGCCCCGGTGTAGTAGTGCTGTAAGATCTGCTTGTAATTCATGCCCTCCTCGGCGGCGTATCCCACTGCGCCGCACTGGCTCATGCCTACGCCGTGGCCAAAGCCGTAGTAGGTCATGCAGGGGGTGCCGCTGGCATCGGTGCCAAAGTCAAAGCAGTAGCGGGAGGAAACGAACTGGTTGATGTACCGGTAGCTGCGCCCGTTGGACACCAGCGTGTTGTACTGTACAAAGCCGCCCAGATCCTTGTGGGTAGTGTCGGCGCTCTGGTAGGGCTCGCCGGTGCGGCTGTCGTTGTATTCTATATAGGTGTAGTCCTTGCCGATCACCCGGCGCAGCAGATTATGGTACTGCTCCTCGTAGGGACTTTCCACGCTTTGCAGGTAGGGCACATCCGTGCCCCACGCGTCCAGACTGGCGCAGGTGCCGTACACGCCGGTCTGGGTGTTGTAGCCTGCACTGGCCGACCATACCGCATCGCACACGCTGCCGTTGTACACCAGCACCTCATCCTTGACCGCCTGCACCGCCTTGCGGATGGCGTTGCGGGCAGAGGAAGGGATCTGATTGACCGGGGTGTAGATCAGTGCATTGGTGGACGAACCGTACTGTTTGTGGTATTCCAGATAAGAGTGGATGGCCACCGCCTGCGCCTTCCACGCCTGCTGCGCAGCGCTGGCGCTGACATAGCTGCCAATGGAGCCAAGCTCGGTATAGGTGATGCCCACCAGACAATCCACCAGATCCAGCGTGACATTGCGCTTGAGCCCCTGTCCCTTGATGTTCAGGTAGGGCATGGTGATCTTATCCTTGGAGCCAAACAGCCAGCTGAGACAGTTTTCGTCCTCTGCGGGGATCAGGGTAGTATCGGCCCCGCCGATGGTGGTGGCAGCCGAAGCCGCTGCCGCCGGGATGCAGACGCACAGCACCGCCGCCAGCAGAAACGCCGCCGCGCGGCGGGCAAAAGAATGCAGATGTTTCAAAGTCCGGTTCCCTCCTTGTGGGCATATTTTACGTTTTGATATGACCTTAGTGTAGCACAGCCCGCGCCGCCGGGCAAGAACCGGAGTTATGTATTTTGCACCGGACGGGACAATTTGAGAAAAGCTGCAAAACTTCCTCTTGATTTTACCCATAGAATCCGGTATAATAAAAGTCGTTCAAAAACATGCGCCGGTGTGTCGGAATGGCAGACGAGGGGGACTCAAAATCCCTTGTGCTAATAACACGTGTGGGTTCGACCCCCACCACCGGCATAAAAAAGAGAACTTCCTCAGCTTGTCTGGGGGAGTTTTGTTTTTATCTGCGGCGCGTGAGCGGGTCGAACAGCACGGCCCTGCTTTGCAGGGCGAGCGATCAGCCCTGCGGGCTGTCGCTCAGTGCGCGGGAGACCCCCACCACCGGCATAAAAAGAAGCTCCCTCAGCTTGTCTGGGGGAGTTTTCTTTTTATCTGCGGCGCGTGATGACGATCTCGTAGTTTGCATAGGTCGTGATTGCCACGCGGGACTTCATCATTTTCAACCAGTCCATGAGAAAATCGTTGAAAAGTACCGGGGAGTTATCAAGGCAGGGGTCAACCGTCTTGACGGGGTTCGCTTTCAGCCAGTTACTGTCAACGGCATACTGAAGGGCATCGGTCAGCTCCCTGTGCCAATCCAGAAGCTGCTGTACGGTCGCTTCCTCCTGCTGACGCTCATAGCGGAAGAACGTTTCCAGATCGCGCGGAGTGAGCGCTTTTAAAGACAGCCGCTTTCGTTCAAAGTAAGTATCGGTTACTGTGGTCACTTCCCGATACCGCTTCATCAACGGAGAGTTTTCATCCTCACTGCATTCAAACGTGTCGGTCGAAAGCTCCTGCATCCGCTCCAGATGGGCGCGTTCGGCGTTGAACTGCTGACGGTCATAGTCGTACATCTTCTGGATGGCATCTTCCGTCATTCCCGCAGCCGCGTACTCAATGCGCAGCTTTTCCCAGTGTGCTTCAAACTTCTTCAACTCATAGCCCTTATTAAAAGACATCGTAAACCTCAAAATTTTCGATAAGTCGTGAAAAGTCGAAAATTTGGAAGGCTACGGATATTTCGCCGCTTGGGGCATCCACGAAAAACAGACAAACATAAAGCCTGCTCCTTTTTACGGGAGCAGGCTACCTGAAGGCTAAAAAAATAGCCGGACAACCAACTAACAGAGCGGTTCTAAAAGCAGAATCACTCTATCAGCTGTTGCCCGGCTATTTGGTGCGCGTTTCATACATTGCCTTGCGGCAATGGCCCGTTGCTCGGAGCGAACAGTCCATATTCAGGGTGCAATGCACCCGTATTTGTTAAAATGACTGGAAAATCACCGGCGTCTGAACGCCAGATCAAGCCTCAGGGTCTCCTTGCACTTACTGCATTTTACTTGCAGTGTACCGGAACACCCATCAATTTTTTTGTATAGCTTATTACCACAAACAGGACAAAACCTCCAGCCGATGCTGAATTGCGCCTGCTGTATATTGTTTAGTGGTTTATTTTTAAAAGGACGATTATTTGATTGAATCATATTTATTCTCCAAAACGGATGATGTCCAATGGATGGCAGTGGTTGGGTTTGCCGTTTATGACCTGCATCTGCTGTAGTCTGATCCTGATAGCAGACCACGATACTCCCATCCGTGCAGCCATCTCCAGAATTTTTTCATAGTTCGGGTCAGATGCGGATTTGTACAGGATTCCATTCGGCAAACGCAGCGCTGCCCGTTCTATTTCGGCGTTGACCAGAAATGTTGGCATCAGCAGCTCTGCTGCAAGGGTGTTCGCCTGCCATTCTTCCCATGAAGGTTGTCCGTTTCGTTCCCGATAGGCAATGTGCCCACGGCACTTGACTGCTTTTCCGTAATCGTTCGGAAACAAGTCGGCTAAGATCTGGTGTGCCGCTTCATGCGCTATCGTGAAATTCCGGCATCCGGTGCAGCTGTCTGCCGCAAGGGCGGAATCGATTACGATATCCCGCGGCATGAACACCTCTACAAGCTTTGTCCCATCTCCCAAGATCACAGTAAACCTGCATTTCTGGAAAACGGTCAACCCGAGGATGCTGCCATCGCTGCACAGCGGCAGCATTTTCACATTCAGCCCAAGAACAGCGCTTGCAAGCCGTTCAGGGTCAATGGGTTCCGGGGCATCTTTGCTGATTCCGAAGCGGGTATAGTACTGGTCGATATACTTACCCGCTATGCGCGAAAGGTCTGCGCGGGATAAGTACCTTGCCATTACGAAACACGGCTTTCCGGCACGGAGCAGTAGGCTTCCACGAACCACTTGCCCTGTTCAAGCCAGAGATTCCGCTTCTGCTCGCAGATCATGCAGGTGAAGCACTGCCCCTTCCCGCCAAGGCGCGATGTGCCACGCCTGACAGCCAAAACACGGTCGATTCCATAGATATGGCTTTTGTCGTAGTTGATGGCAAGAAGGCGGATCTTGCCATCAGGTGTAAAGCGAACGTCCACTTCAACGTATCTCTTTTCACGGTGGAACTTGTTGTCATCACGCATCGAGGGGCCTCCTTCTCATTTTTAGGTTGTTTTTGCGGTAGTTTAATTTGGGCTTTTACACCAAATTGGTGTTTGCAGCTTGATCATACTGCGATTGGTTTTAGTTGTCAGCTACAAATTTACGAAAATATTTTCGAAATCCAGTTGATTTTACTCAAGCTGCACACCACAACGCAGTCACAACCGTTAGTGTTCCTTCCCTCCCATCTTCTCTTTAACCTTGTCTGGCACGTCGATCAGGCCAAAGCGGTAGAACAGCCCATAGATATACGACACACCCCGGATATCTCCCAGAGCCTTGGGTCTGTCCACTACCTCTCCGATTTTACCGATATTGTGATACGCCAGTCTCACGGAACTCCACGCAAGGCTCTTGCTGTCCTCTCTGCGGTCGATCCACAGTTCTTTGGTGAACTCATCTCCCCTGCCCTTCTTCAGCGTATATGTAAAGGGCAAGCCGGACATCGTCTTGAACTTGTATCCCCGAAAAGCCACCACACACTTCCAGAGGTTCTCTTCGCAGGGATCCTTCCTCAGCGCAACCACAGCTCGGTAGTGTCGCTGTCTCTCTGCACCGGTGCTGATATTGGAAGTGTCAGCCTCCTCCGGGAAGTACACGCCTTTCTCATACGGCAGATAAGAGGTCACAGAAGGACGGGACAGCTGCAAAGCCGACATAGTGGAGGTGACAGCAGCAGAATAACTCTGCATACTTCTGAAAGAATCGAACGTCTGCTGGACGAGCTTTGCCGTGTCTGACTCGTAGACCCCGGCTGTGATGAGCAGCTTCCGAACCTTGATGGGGTTGAGAGACAAAGCGTCTGCGATGGCTTGCAGGCTCATTTGGTCCGTATAAAGGTCAGCAGCTGCTTCCATCTGTTGTGCTAGATTCTTGGCTGCACTGTACTCTGGCTTTGATGGCTTCCGCCCTCCACCGGGCTTACGCGCGCGTGTATTATCCACTAATTTTCACCTCGTTTTTATTTCCATCACAAACTATATATCGTGCTCAAGAGTATGCCGTGTGAACTTCTGGAATTCACGCGGCTTCACATTCTCTTAGAAAACAGATCCACTAACCGAATTTTGAATATTTATCAATCCAATCTGAGGCTGTATATTGAGCTCTTTTACAAACGATATTTCACCTTTCTTTGTTAGTTCATCGTTTCCTTTTGTCGTCAAAATATATCCCGATATTCCTGCATCCGGTTCCACTTTTTTTATATATCCAGCACCCTCAAGCTCTTCAATATATGCGCTATACTTTTCTTTGGATATACCCAATATATGCTCATCAATAAACTGTTCTCTCCGAATCGTTCGCAAGAGCGCCTTATAATAATCTAAACTGCCATCAAAACGTTTGCGTGGAATATACGGCTTTTTTATATCCGGCAGTAGTAGCGTCTCCCCATCTACACACATACCAGTAATATATCTTTTATAAACATAAGACAAAACAGTATTTTTGCTGCAACTCCACTTTTGAGCCGCTTCATCAATAGTAATCATCTGAAGCCCTCTTTTTTCAGTTTGTACTTTCTCTGCATCCTAGCCACAGCATCTATGCTGTGTTGTCTGCCGCTCACCGCGTAGAGGTGTGCAAAGTTTCGAGCGGCAAAGCCGTGAGAGAAATTTCCCACGGTTCAAATATAGCCCTTTAAAACCAAGTTTTCAAGGGCACTGGTGAAATATACATCAGCCTGTATTACTGTATTACTGTATCACTGCTATGTTCAAACAGCGTAGTCCTTGTTCTTGATTCCCCCATGACCTGAGAGGTGTACTTTTGGTGGGTATCGTGGTCAAGGGGCTTCCACCATAACGCAGACAAGAATATGCTTTAGCCGGATAATTATCCGTTGCCTGTTGCTCGCCACGAAGAGGTAGCATATTTGAGTAACACAGCCATGTGACTGAAATCACATGACTTTCAGCTTAGGATTAATAAAGCTACGCTATTCCAACTTGATTCATTATTTGCCGTTATTTTTTAACTCCTCTGATATACCATTATTTCTTTTCCATCAGAATGCTATTGTCTATATCAGAGAATATTTTAGTAGCATATCTTTTTTTGCAATACAAGTAAAAAATCAGACCCAAACCACTCCAGATAATCATTATTATGACTTCTGGAAAAGAAAGCGTACAACTTGTTCCGGGTACTATATAAAGGCCAGCCATTAGCCCTGACAAAAACACAGCAAGGCCACCAACAATTTTATAATGTTTTACTTCATATGGTCTCTCCAGTACCCTGTATTTTTTTCGCATCATTAAAAAAGAAACCGAGACAATACAGTATGCTACACAACACGAAAAATTGCCTGCATCCACGAACCATGTTAGAACCGCTTTACCAAAAAATGCCGATATAATAGAAATCAATCCAATAAATGAAATCGAATAAATCGGCACACCAGTCTTTTTACTTGTCACTCCAAAAAAGGAGGGGAGCATATTTGACGCAGACAATGAACACAACGCACGACTCCCACCTATCAGGAATGAATTCCAGCTTGTGAGAATTCCGCACATCCCTCCAATAATAACGATCTTTGCCATGTTTACGCTATTGAACGCTTTTGCCATGGCATCCGCTGTCACCAATCCCGTATGCTCCATGGAATATAGGATTTCCGTCTTGCTCAAAATGAATCCGACACTAAAAACAACAAATACATAGAAAGCCACTGCAAGTACGATTGACATCATCATCAACTTTCCTATTTTTTTCATCGGAATCTTTATTTCTTCTGCAATCTGCGGAATAACATCAAATCCAAACAAAAAGAATGGCGTCAAGATAGAAATTTTCGCGATACCTTCAATAGCTTCACTTTCGGCCGTACCCAGAAAAAGCTGATTGTCCAGATTTTGTACATTTCCTGAAAAAACAGCACCTGCGATTAAAAGAACGCCAACACCTGCTATTGCCAGTGTCATTATTTTTTGAAATCTAGCGGCAGTCTTTGTGCCAACAAGATTCATAACCGTAACCGCTAGAGCCATAATGACTGATACTAATGTCCAGCTGATGTAAATGTCCGCTCCCAAAATCGTATACATTCTTCCTATGGAGAAATTCGGAAAAATATACTGAAGAACGGTAGGAAATGAAACCACCTCAAAACACACAACGGAAATATAGCTCAAAATGATAGCCCATGTGCACACAAATGACGCCTTTTCTCCAAGAGCTAGGTAGCTAAACACCTTTATTCCACCACTTTGAGGAATTGATGTTGTCAGTTCAGCATAACAAAGCCCCACAAAATATATCATGAAACCACCAATGAGAAAGCCGATTGCAGTTCCGATTATTCCTCCGGTTACGATCCACTGTCCAGAAAGGACAACCCATCCCCAGCCTATCATTGCACCAAATGCAAAGACTAGAACATCGCCGGTGTTAAGTAGTTGCCTTTCGTTCTCTTTGATTTGTTTGCTCATTCTTCTCCCAATTTATTCGCTTCTTTTGCAATCGCTTTCAGCCGTTCAAATCCGTCAAATCGGATAACAATGTCTGCTCCAGTATCATTTTTTACTGTAACGGACGCATTGATTTTCTTGATCACATCTATCATTTCATCTTCAGTTGCAACATCAAACGTAATTACCAAAAGATACTGATGTTTTTTTACTACGTCCCCAACATTTAGCATTCCGTCAATGTTTAAGTTGATGCCTTCTAACTTCTTAATTTCGTCTAATCCAGTAATTTCGGAAATCTTTCCTCCATCCTTGCTCCAAAGAATATAGGTACACCCACATCTCTCTGGCAGCTTTCTTTCCGGATCAGGCAGATCAGAATAACTGTGTTTAACTCCTGTAGCGATGTCAACCAGCCACGCATATGTATTAAACCCACAGACATTCTTATGGTTCAAGGCCATCATATCACCAGACATCCGGTATCCTGTTTCCAGTACATAAAAATGCCCATCATCGTCTAACATCATTTCGATCCATGCCAAACCTTCTTTGCATCCCGCTTTATTGAAGGCAGTTGTAATATACGGATCGATTTCCTTTAAATACAAATCCAGTTTATTGGTTTCTGTTGTTGTGACCGAATAACAGTTGCTTGGATATCCCGCCTGTTCAAACATAATTCCGAAGTTTACCAAAGAAGCTTTTCCATCTGCCAGCGCATACCAAGCCGTGTACTCATGTCCTTTCAGCATTCTTTCGACTATCACCGTGTCACTTGCCGAATAAGACCTTGCATACTCACACGCTGCAAGCACTTCTTCCTTCGAATTACAGTAGCTCATACCTCTATTTGCGCTTTGGTCAATCGCCTTGACTACAACTGGATACTGAATCTCGCTCAATTCCTTTTCGGACGGAGTTTTGCTGAGATAATAGTCCTTCGCTACCGGCACACCACAGCTTATACAAAGGTCTTTAAACTGCCGCTTATCAATTGTATAATGCCATGATTCAGGCGTGCAGTAGCAAGGAAGATTCAACCGTTTGCACAATTCCATGCAGACAGAAATATTAAAGGTGCTTATGCCATTCATAATGGCAACAACCCCTTCTTCTCTACATTTTTCTTCCAGAATATCAATGTCTGCCGTACTGATCATCCAATACTCATCTGCCAAAAGCTTCAGAGGTGCTTTTTCCACACTAAGATTATCTGTCACGATCGTGTAAATTCCACGTCTTTTTGCCTCTAGTAGAAGTTCTTTCGTACCACGTCCGGTCGTACCAAGCATTAACAGTTTCATATAAAACATACTCCTTTTATACCCTGCGTGTTAACTTCGAATATTCTTTTAGTTTTGTTCGAAACACCTCAATAGCAGTGCATAACCCAAACACCACTAACGTAACAGCGATTGCATGAACTACAATCACACCATCATTGTAGGCATCAACGTTATTGCAAATGTCCCGCCACAACCACCGCCGCATAGTATCGCTATTAGCATGGATACAAAGCACTCCAAACGTTGCCGCCGCAATAGTATTGATCCTCCTGCTATATCCGATTTTTAAGTTCTTGAAGAATAGGAATCCGCTAATTCCAGTCGTCAGTGCCAGTATTTTATTGGAATCTGACACAAAGAAATAACAAAGACCAACGTGTTTCCCTATCATCCTGCTAAAAGCAGCTAGAACGATAATACTCATCCAAGAAAGCAACAAGGACACTCCTGCCAGAAACCCGGTAATTTTTGTGCTATTGAAACACTCTTTTGGATACAGCCGAATATACGATGCAATCACATAGAGGATGCTGAACCATGTAACATAATTAAATACCACATGTGCCTTTGCAAAGGATGGCAATACCACATAAACACCAATACACCAGGTCATTAGCCAGAAATGTTCTTTTTCTGTAAGGGAGTGAATCAGTTTATTCAGGAATGGAATCAACAAATAGAATAAAAGAAAACATGCTGTGAAATTATCTGCTACCGTAAAAAAAGGAAACAGCATTTCCAAAAAGTCACCGATTGAAAAAGATTGATAACCAGAAAAAAAGAATAGGCACCATATTACTACCTTATAAAAATAAAGTTCACCAAGTAGCTTGCAGAATTTTTCTTTTGTAATATTTGAAGTGCACATGAAGTATCCCGTAATCAATACAAAACAATTGATTCCGGTTTTGCCGCCCCAGCCAAACAGCAGCAGAAAGTAATCCTGAAAATGTAGGCTGGCCTGTGTATCAATACAGTCAATCAATCCGGAATTCACAACATAGTGATGCGCCACAATCATCAACATCGAGAGGATTCGGAAAAGTTCAATGTTAGAACTTCTTACCCCCCCTGAATTTATCGGTCTTTACCGCAACTGCGTCCATTTCTAAACCTCTCCACAAAAGTCTTTCTTGTCAGTCTTTCTGCCCTAGAATAACGTCACAGGTGCGATCCACATCATCCAGAGATAGATCTGCGTACAAAGGCAGTGTTAGCACACGCAATGCCAGATGCTGCGCAACAGGCGTTTTTTCAGTGCCGGCTGTCGGATAATTCCGATAGCACTCAAAACTATTGGTCAGCGGATAGAAGTATTTTCTGGCCGTAATACCCTGCTCCTGCAACATTTCATAGATTTCATTGCGGGTGTATTTATACCCATCAAACACGACCGGGAAATATGCATAGTTGCTTTCTACATTTTCCTGAATTGCACTAAGCTTGATACCTTCTACGCCGGAAAGGCGCTCACGGTAACGCTCTACGACCTTCTTGCGTTTGGCAATTTCCTCGTCCAAATGCCGCAGATTGCAGATGCCCATAGCTGCCTGAAATTCGTTCATCTTGGCATTACCGCCTACAAAGCAAACCGACTCAGGACCATGGATACCAAAATTCTTCTGGTCGTTCAACAGCTGAACCCAGCTATCATCCTTAAAGCAAACTGCACCGCCCTCAATGGTGTTGAACACCTTAGTAGCATGGAAGCTGAACATAGATGCATCGCCAAAGCAGGCGGTTGATGCACCCTTATACTTCACAGCAAAGGCATGAGCAGCATCATAGATCACCTTCAAGCCGTATTTCTTTGCAATTCGATCGATTTCCTCAACATCGCAAATATTGCCGTATACATGTACTGGAACGATGGCTACCGTGCGATCAGTGATGAGGTCTTCAATCTTCGTCACATCCATGGTATAGTCTCTATCGTTCACATCACAGAACACCGGGACAAGACCATTGCGAACAATCGCATGAGTGGTAGATGCAAAGGTAAATGGTGTGGTGATCACCTCGCCACCTTCCGGCAGATTCAGGGCAGCAATGGCATTTTCCAGGGCTAGATGGCCGTTGGTATAAAGAGCCACATGTGGTACGCCCAAATATTCCTCCAGCTCTGCCTGCAACTGCTTATGTTTTACGCCCATATTGGTCAGCCAGTGGCTTTCCCAAATAGGACGAATTTCTTCTATGTACTCATCCAGGCTTGGCATAGACGAACGTGTCACTAAGATATTATCAGACATATATTTTCACTCCTCTTTTATATTCATGGTCATCTTAACCATTTCGGCAATTTTTATCATATCTTCTTTTCCATATCGTTGGTCAATTGGAATTGGAAGAATATCCGCTGCATAATGGTATTCCAGACTATCAGCCGGGCATTCCTTCAGCACATTTGGCCATAAAGTCGGTATGTAGATTCTTTCTTTTTGCAAAGTCTTTCGGATTTCAGTGCCATTCTGAACCAAAAGCGGGTACATAAATGCACCATAAACACTTTTCAAATTCAACTCATTTATATCCCGAAACTCCTCGTCCAAGAACTCGAAATTCTCCTGCCGTCTTTTTGCTACGGCATCATAGTCGATTCCATGCAGAAGATTTTCTGTCAGGCGGGACATTCGCTTTACCGGTTCTGTAGCAAACAGCTTATTGTTCAATACGTATTCACTATAAAATTCATTTGCGCTGCGTTCATATCGTCCCAGCAAAAAGTGCATTCGTTCGAAAGACTCATCTTGCGGAAGCTCACGATCCAGCTTTGCATCCGTATACAGAAACGCCCCATCCGCAACACCAAAGTATTTCCGGCAAGTATAAAGCGTGTCCAGTCCATCTACGGGCATTTGGAAATAACTTTGTGCATTGTCAACTATGACACGATCATACCGCTGCTTCCAAGTTTTCAAATACTCGTTACTAAGCTGACCATAGAAGTTCACAATATAGAGCCATTCGTTTGCACCAATTTCCTTCGTAAAAACCGGTTCAAGCGCCTCGTTAATATGATAAAATTCATATTCGATATTTATTTTTTTGCAGAGATTTGGCACAGAATCGCAAAGAAAATACGGCAGATATAACTTCCGAATCATCTTCGCTTCGCAAAGATATTCCAGCGCTCCTCTTCCGCAATTCAGGGCAATAGCTTTTTCGTGGAGCATTGCACCTGCATAAGTGTCAAGCTCTATATACCCGCCAATTTCTTTCATAGCTTCACTCCGTCATTAATTGAACATCAATGTGCTTTTCTATATGGGATAAAATATTTTCAGCGGTTGCAATATCAGGAAATTTCATAAAGATAATTCCAAGACATTTTGCTGCATTGTCAAATCGTTCCACGTGATCTCCGGGCTTTTTGTAGAGATGTACTTCTTGAAGATATTTTTTTAATTCACCACTAAATACAATCTGTTTATATATTCCATCAGTTGTACTGTGTAAATTATGCGTTGCATAACAACCCTCAGGTTTATGTGTTGTAGTCAAAACAGGTTGCCCCATTGCAGCTTGGACTGCCATTTCAACTAAATCTGCGCCAAAAATTTTCCCCAATAAGTCTGGTATCATATTTCCACCAGCTCTCGGTCCAACGTCGATAGGCCATACTCGATTGTTCTTATCAATGACCAATTCAACATTGACCGAGCCAAATCGAATTTCTAACTTGTCCATCATACTTTGCAGCGTTTGTTGAACAAGTTGTACATCGGCTTCCTCCAGAATTAACGGATAACTTTTTCCGACAGGAACCAATGGATTCACCCGGGTATCTCTATGGCAATTAAGAAGCCCCCATATAACCACTTTTCCATTTAAAACAAAAATATCGCCACCGATAAGATACGGATGTTTTTTCTCAATGTATTCTTCAACGATCACTCGGTGGGCACGAGAAAATGAAAAAGCAAATTCTAATGCATCGTTTACGTTATCCCAGCTATGCAGTACGGTAGCTCCTTTTGAGCCGGAAGAATCCACCGGCTTGACGATAACCGGCAACCGAAACCTAGAAGTATCCGCCATCGCATCTTCAATAGTTTGATATCCCATAGATACTGGCGCATTAAATCCATTGTCTTGCAAAAACGCACGAAAACGATCTTTATTACAAAGAATATCTACTGCGGAATAAGGGTTTGTTGGCAGTTTTAATTTTTCGCCCACGTAAGCTGCTGTGGGTGCAGCGGGGTCAGAAGCGTAGGCCAGAACGCCATCAACTTTTTCTTTCTGTGCCACCTCAAGGACGGCATCCTTGTCCGTAGTACTTACAAGATAGAACTTATCTGCAACATACTGCCCGGGGTTATCCGTCAGGAAATCGCACAAAACAGTGTAGTAGCCGAGCTTTTTTGCAGTTTCAATAGCTACAACTTGCTGCGCAGAACCACCTAACAAAAGTATTTTTTTCATTTTTGTCGCCTTTACTTTCTTGCAATTTTTTTCAAGACGGGGCGAATCATGCCCATCAGATATTCATAAGATTCCAAATGCAATGCAGCCGATGCCCCAATGTAAATTGCCGCCCCCATCGGAATTTGAATCAGCAGAGTCACAGTATTTGACAGGTGAAGCAGGCCAACGAGATTCACACAGCATCCCATAAAGATTGCCAAAGCAATGCCCGGTAGGATATCCTTCAACTGATCCAAATAACGATAATTCAAAAGCTTACGATTAGGCCAAGAGTTGATAATTTGGCTTGTGACACTGCTGACAAGCAAGCTATACGCCATTGCCATTACGCCAAACCACATCGTAGAAAGTAGCAACGCAATACCGACAATTTTCTTGGCAATTTCGAGTTTCAAAAACAGATCACTACGTCCCATCGCCTTTATTGCATTCAGGTTTGCTGTGTGAATCGGATAGAACATATAAGTAATGCAGAAAATGCGCAAAAACGGAACACAGGGTAACCACTTATCGGTTAGAACCAAGCGAACAATCGGTTCTGCGCAGAACGCTAAGCCCATCATCAGTGGTGCCATGATATAGGTGCTGGTTTTAATAGCGCGTCGCGTCATCGATTTGACATGATTTCTATCATCTTGCACACTTGCCATTGTTGGCAAAAGAACGCTATCAATGGATGTGTTGATATTGTTTACGATTACACTTGGGAACTTATCGCCTTGGTTGTAGTACGCCAAATCCGCAGAAGAATACATTTTACCTATAATCAAGCTGCGAATATTGCCATAGACTGTATCCAAAAGTGCTGACGCCAACATCTTCCATCCAAAGGAAAGCAATGCTTTTAATCTCTCCCACGAGAACATTTTCTTTGGCCGCCATTTAACGGTCAGCCACAGAATCAAGGTATCAATGGTCGTATTGGACAACTGTTGTGCTACGATAGCCCATACTCCAAACCCCGCATAGGCCAAGCCAATGCCCAGAAATGCAGAAAAGATTGTTCCACCCAGCGTTGCATAGAAGAAACGCTTAAACAGCATGTTCCGCGACACATAGGATTGCTGGATTCCCTTAACACCAGAGATTACAATGGTCAAACTGATAACCCGGATAATTGGGGTCAGGGATGAATCATTGTAGAAGATAGCAATTACCGGTGCCGCCATAAACATAATGGCGTACAGAACCAGACAAACCACAAAATTGAAGTAGAACACTGACGAGAAATCTAGTTCATCTGCATCTTTTTTCTGAATTAGCGCCGTGCCCAAACCACTATCTACAAACACCTGCATGATCGTTGTGAAAACAGTGATAAGGGCGATCTGGCCGTAATCCTCCGGCGCGAGGATACGGGCAAGGACAATGGAAACTATAAATGTTACAAGTTGAGCACCACATCGTTCTGCGAAACGCCAGAGGAAATTTTTTAGGACTGATTGTGTTTTCATTGTTTTTCCTTCATACATTTTCGATACAGTTTTAGCAGCCAAGGAAAATGTTCTTTAATATATATTTTTAGTTTCCAAGACATAGGCTGTTCATTATACAGATTGCGTAATTCACCTGTATGCAATTCTTTATAGTCATCAGCGTTCTGGTAGTACATAAAATCCAACTGCAACTTTGCCTTATGTATAACACTGGCATAGCGGTTTTCTGTTTCTTCGTTGACCATATCCAGCATACGTTTGATTATATATCTTTGTGCATCGGCGTATTCTTTATTCTCTATGCGCCTTGTCCATGAGCCTGCAACAAGGAAGCGATATATCGCCATATTGTCCGGTAGATAGAGCATTCCTCCGCGAAGCGCCCCATGAATTTGTAATGAGTAGTCTAAAGGACAATATTTGAGAAATTCTGGTTGATTTTCTAACAGTTCACGCCGGTAGAAGAGAGAATTCGTTGCAACAAATCCGCCACCACCAGCAATAACTTCTTCTGTGCTAAACACAGTCTCTTTATCACTGGGAGCAATATTGCAAAGAAACTGACTATTTGACGCCTGGACCTTTGATACTGTATGAGCACAAATATCCAATTCCGGATGAGCCTCCATTGCATCAAACTGCCTTTGCAGTTTTCCAGAATCAGTCCAATAGTCGTCACCCTCGCAAAGAGCCACATATCTACCTTTCAAACGCGGCAGATGGAAAGTACTTGTTATATTCACTCCCTTTGAGTACTGATTTTCCTTCTGATAAATCGGCTTTATCAATTCAGGGTACTTTCTCTCATATTCACGAATGATATCCGCCGTATTATCTGTTGAGGCATCATCATGAATCAGTACTTCATAATTAAAGTTAGTTTTTTGGGACACAAAGCCCTCCAAAGCATCTTTTATGTATGGTCCATGATTATATGTGTTACAAATTACACTAACTGCCACTTCTTTATGTTTCGTTTCACACATAAACTTGTATTTTTCCTTTCCGGCGACTAACAGCATCCGCCTCATAATTCGCATATTCAGTTTCTCTCGGACCAATCGCTATCATCAATTGATAGGTCGTGTTGAATAAAACAAACACCTTTTCCTCACAATTCATTCTTCTCAACTGTATTGAATTCGCCAACTTGTTTCAATTCAAAAAAAGCTACAACTATTGGCAACGATGCTGTCAGCATTATATACAATGCAAATCCATTATAATAAGCAAGAATAAAAATAAATAATTGCAACAGGATAATGTTCATTTTGCTTTTGCATATCTTGCTCAATCTAAGCTGACAAATCACAAATGATATCAATCCGACCATTCCATACCCAACAAGAAGATTTACATAATCATTATGCGCCTGAATTCTTACTCTTAAAACACTATAGATAACTTCTACCACACCAGAAATACCCACACCAAATATTTTTTCAAGTAATGTGGTCTTTGTTGCATAATAAGACAGCGCAATCTGCCGATACCATTCTCTTCCGTTTGTAATTGAGCCGCCGACTTCTGTTGCATATAGTGTTTTTTCAATAAGTGGATTATTTGTCAATATATCGGTGTTTGTAGCAAGGAAAACCAAGACTATAAATCCCACTCCTAAAATAATAGCCTTTTTGCTAATCTTTCTTATCGAAAGGAAGTCACATACAATCAGTACTGCAGTAGCTAAAACCGCTGATCTAACCGCCGTACACACAATACAACCAACACATATCAATTTGATAGCTACAACCAATTTTTTCTTGTTTTCCAAATCGAACAAAGAAACGCCACAATACACAACCATCAATATGTAAGCAAGCATATGCGGAATATTGAATGGACCATATAACACAGGAACTTTTGATCCAAATTCAAATTTTAGCCCTTGAAGGACACCGACTGAAAACACTGTTGTCAGGAAGAAAATTAAAACATATACAGAAAATCTTCTTTTCCCTGAAAGAAAATATTCGATAAACTCTTCCCTCAGTTCATCCTCCACACATACTAACAGCATAATAAAGGTTAACAGATACCCATAAAAGAATGAACTAATAATCTCCGATGCTCCACATATAAAGCCAATATATACAATATAGGTAACAGACAATAAATTAAATAAGAAGAACTTTAATTTTTTCCCATTTCGCATATAATGAGCATTAAGGACTACATACGCAAATACCATAAGGAGAATTGCTGCCTTATTTGCTGCGCTTTCTTTAATACAGTATAACACTGTAAAAACTGCTGGCATTGCCATACATAACTCATATGTAGTTTTTCTTATATTTATCTTAAACATTCCAGCACCTTCTCTTTTTCATTTATTTTGCTGAATCCACTCCCATGTCTATGGCTTTATATTCTACACTTTATGGATTATATACAAAGGCATATCGTTCCAAATTACGCTTCAACAGCATTCTACCTTATACTTCCTTGGCAGGAACGCCAACCAATGTTGCTCCTCGCTTATAGCAGGAATTTATAACAACAGCATTTGCACCAATTTTGATATCATCCGCTATATAAATCGGCCCAATTATTTTGGCTCCAACACCAATATCTACATTATTCCCTATTTCAGGCGCACCCTCATCTGTATCTCCCTTGTTCCCGATACAGTTTTCTCCGTGCATTTGACAGTTTTTCCCGATTTTTGCATGACCATTAACTATAACCGATCCATAGTGCCATATTTTCAGTCCTGAATCAATTGTGTTATGCCATATTGTAATTCCAAGATGCGCTCCCAGTGTATTTTTTCTACGCTGCCAAAAATAATATCTTAATTTTCTATTACAGTTAAAAGAATATTCTGTCATGCGTAATGCCTTAACATATTCCCAGATCAAATAATCATGATCCTTTAGCAACCACAGCTTTATGTTCCCAACAATACTATTGGAAATGTATTTCTCTTTTTCTTTCTTGAGGCAAATATTTAAATTCGTTTTACTATTTATCATTGAATTATTTTTCTCCAATTTCTTGCATTTTTTAGAGCTTTTACTTCTCTAACATTTTACGCATCGCTCTTTTCCTTGCTAATCCATTTTCTATAAGCGTAACTTCATCAAATACTGTTTTTCCACATCTTAAAGCCATTGCATATATTTTCATTTTTTTAGACATCAATTTCCAATTGCATTTAGATACAATTTTTTTTGCTTCGATGTATAACTTCTTAGAGTAGTCCTTGCGATACGTTAAATCCTGCATAAGCGATTTGTATATGTAAATACACTCTTCAAATTCACGGTTTGCAAGAAGTTCTGTATACTCTGGGTAAATCTGAGCGATATCATATTTCATCTGTCTCACAAATTGCAATGCATCTAATCTTTGTGGTCTGAAGCTTCCCTTTGATATTGCCTGCAACCGATATATATAATGATAGATTGGTTTTTCACAGAAAGCTATCTTACTCGCTTTTAAAATCAAACGATATGTTACCGGAATATCTTCATATATCTTTCCTTTTGGATAACGGATACCTGAAAAGAATTTTGTCGGATATAGTTTTCCCCATGCAGAATTAGAAAACAGTTTCAACCTGCATAACTCGCCGATTGCTTCTTTCTGATCTAAAATTCTTACCTTTCCACTGTTAAGATAACTATTTATTGTTAATCCATTTTCAGTCTCATAAAAATAATCACCAATAGAAATATCTGCCTGGCTTTCAACAAGAGACGAATACAGTGTTTCAATATAATCATGCTCTATATAGTCATCTGAATCGATAAAAGTAACGTACGTTCCGCTACAAATATTCAGTCCTGCATTCCTTGCATCTGAAAGCCCCCCATTTTCTTTGTGAACCACTAAAATTCTTGAATCGTGATTTGAGTATGTGTCACACATCGCACCACACATATCCGGTGATCCATCATCGACCAATATTATTTCAAGATTTCTGTAGGACTGTTCGCATATTGATTTTACACATCTATCGAGATATTTTTCTACATTATATATTGGAACTATTACTGAAATCAGCTCTTGATTTAACACACTATTCTCTCCTCTACACCATTAACTCCGTATAAATTTCAGCCATTTGTTCAAAAGATACACTGTTATCGAATTTAGCAGCCATTTCACGGCAGAACGGTTTCATCTCATTCCGCTTCTGCGCATCAGAAAGTAACTGAATTTTCTCTGCAAATGCTGTATCATCATATGGGTCACAAAGATATCCATCTTTACCATCAATGATATAATCTTTAATTCCCTGAACACTTGAACCAATAACTGGAATGCCTGCTGCAAGAGATTGTACACCCGCTAAGCCAAGCCCTTCTCGTATGGAGGGAATCACTCCAATGTCAGATACCGCGGTAATTTCCGGTATATCCATTCTAAATCCTAACAGCCTCAAATCGACATCTTCTTGTTTTGCCAGATCATGAAGCATCTTTCCAGTTCCGCCATCAATACCATTTCCGCAAATCACAAAAACATAATCATCTTTATTGGGAAGTTTTGAGAGCGCTTTGATAATAATTTGATGATTCTTTCGCGTCGATAATTCACCCACAGCCAAAATCATAATCTTATCCGCTGGCACTCCTATCAAATTTCGATATTCCCTGCAGTTTACTGCCACATTCGCATATTTTGAAGTATCTACTCCAACGCCATTAATTTGAAAGACCTTTTTACAAAACATTTTCTTTGCGTTTGAATAATCTTCCTTATTAATTGTGATAATCGCATCACAAAATAAAGAGCAGAATTTTTCTACAGTGTAGAAAATCATCCATGATTTCTTGGAAGAATTCTCAGTGAAAGCAAATCCATGCGTTGTATAAATGACCTTCGTTCCCTTTTGTTTGTATGACCGAGCGGCCAATCTTGTAAAAATACCTGCAATAGGCGTATGACAATGAATCAATTGAAAATTGCCCTGTTTCAACAGTTTTTTCAGCTCTTTATATGCCTTAAAATTTGTTTTCGCTATCGGATTAGTACTATCAAAATCCAATTGAACAAATTTAACACCCCTCTTATCAAGTTTTTCTTTTGTGTCTGCCCACTCTAATTTATATGCATTTGCCGCAAAAGTAACTGTATATCCTTTTCCAATAAGTATTTCTATATCATGAATGAGAAAAGACGCAAAACCAGCTAAATTTGCAACAATTAGTGCGTTCTTCTCCATCACTTCGTCTCCATCTGCTGTGCGATATCAGCATCCACAATTTCCTCCCCGGTCTTATGCTTCAGCTGCTCCTTAGAGGCTTCACTCAGACCGTTGTTGATCACACAGTTCATATCGCAGGTGCTGCACTTATCCAGCTCTTCCTTAGTGACTTTGCCATCACGATAGTCACGGCAAATCTTCAGTTCATACATGCTGTACGGATGTTTGGTGAACAGAGCCTTGAACTTGTGAACCAGAACCCAAGTAGCAGGCTTCCAGATGTACTTGTGCATTGCCGGAGAAACACTACCAATCATCCAGCAGTCACGGTCGCAACAACGAACTTTTGCACGAACCTTCTCGGCCTCCGGGCTGTTCCACAGCTCATCCCAAGTCTGATTGTTCAGGTTGCCCATGACCTCTTTGTCCTTGGTACCGTTGCAAGGCATAACATCACCATACGGGTCAATGAAGAAGGTATCAAAGCTCATGTCGCAAGGCAGCAGGCGCTTCTGACCGTAGATGTAGTTGATCAGACCGTGGTTAAAGTATGCACGGAACCACTTCTTCGGACTGTTGCTACGCAGCAGTTCATTGACCAGGTTCTCAAAGTTCTTTGCAACCATCGGACGGTCGTGGATGATGTTTTTAGCCTCAACGAAGTAGAAGCTGTTGTGCAGAGAAGCAGTTGCGAACTCCATTCCCATCTCATCGGAAATCTTGTACAGAGGAACAAGGTCAGGAGCATTCTTATCCTGAACGGTCATGCCGAAGCCAACATCCTTCATACCCATCTCACGCAGCTTTTTCAGTGTGCCATAACCACGCTGGTAGCCGTTCTGCAGGCCACGGATCTCGTTATTGGTCTGCTCCAGACCCTCGATAGAGATACGGATACCGATCTGCGGGAACTCCTTGCACAGGTCAACGATACGGTCAGTGAAGAAACCGTTGGTTGAAATAACGATACGGTCAGACTTCTTGTACAGTTCACGCACAATATCCTTCAGGTCGGTGCGGATGAACGGCTCGCCGCCAGTGATGTTCGTAAAGTACATCTTCGGCAGCTTTTTGATGGTTTCGATGCTGATCTCCTCTTCCGGCTTGGAAGGTGCTTTATAACGGTTGCACATAGAGCAACGAGCGTTGCAGCGATAAGTGACGATGACAGTACCATTTAACTTCTTTTCTTCAGACATGATTAACTCTCCTATTGTTTACTCTCTCTTTTAAGAATGTTTCGATTTTATTTAAGAACCACTTTGCACATACCGAGAACACAACCGAACCACAGACGACTGCAATTGCCGTGAAGATATATGCCAGCAGACCATTTCCAAATAGATGAACAAGGTGTAGCTTTTCAAGCACACGATAAATCACCATGTGGCACAGATAAATTTCGAAGCTGATACCGCCGAGGAACTTGGCGACTGGATTGACCAGTACCCCCCCCCGCTTGCATCCGAGGGTATAGGCCAGTGCTGCCACACAGAAGAACAGCATTGTAAGCGTATTGCCGCCCACTGCAAAATAAGCAACTGTGGCAATCAGCAGAAGTGCTCCGGCGATAATCTTGTGCTTCGCTGCAAACTCGGCCAGTTCCTTCCGATAAAGGAAGATCAAGCCACCAGCGATAAAGTAAATCGCATCGTAGACGATATTAGTCCTCCCTGCTTTGAAGTAATTAGTGCATAACCAGTTAAATACCAGTGCCGCAACCGCCACACTCCACGCTCTCTTCTTGTTTCCAATCAGGAAGCAGAAGAATGGGAACAGCATATAGAACACAAAAATGACTGCCAGCGTCCAACTCACACCAATGACCGAAATCTTGGCATTCGGCAGAAGCCCCTGACATAACGTCAAGTTTGCGAAAACCTCAAACAAGGATTCCTTGCTCGGTGAAATCACAAAGTCTAACGCACAGAGCAGTGCAAAGTACGGCCAGATTTTGATATACCGCTTCTTGTAAAAGTCCTCTACGCTGATTTTCTGGTCAATTATTTTCTGGTAATAGCCGCAGCACATGCCAAAACCACTGACCATCATAAAAAGGAAGACGAGGTTTGTGAAAGATGGTATCAGCCGCTCAAACACAAATCCTCCGATCCCATATTCTCCATTTGAGAGGACGTGCATCAATGCAATGCCGATAATGGCATACGCCTTTAAGCCGTCTATTCCCTCATATCGATCCGCTTTTGCAGTCACAAGTTTTCTCCTCACGTACCAGTTTTACTGATACACCTTCATAATTTTCTCGTAATACTCATCAATGGTATCGAAGCTGATGTCCTTACAGTTCTTGCTATACTGCTCACACAGCTTCTTATCACCCCAGAGCTTTTCTATCTTTTCTTTCAAATCTTTCCCGTTACTACTCTCGAACAACTCGCCGGTCTTGCCAACCTGAATCAGTTCCGGGATGCCACCAATGTTCGCTCCCAGTACCGGTGTGCCATACATCTGGGATTCCATTACGGAGAACGGGCAGTTCTCATACCACTCAGACGGGTAGATGGAGAACCGTGCCTCACGGATGAGCTTTTCCAGTGCCTCGCCTTTCTGGAAACCAACGTTCTTGATGTTCTTAATACCAGTTACTGTCTCTTCCAGCGGGCCAGTGCCGGCGAAGATGAACTGAACATTCGGCAGTTTCTTACAGACCTTGATGAGTGTGCCGATACCCTTTTCCTCAGAGAAGCGGCCGAAGTAGAGGACGTAATCCTTCTTCTCCGTCTCTTTCCACTCCACCTTGTCGATGAAGTTGTGCATTGCCACAGTCTTGGTTGCAAATAGTGGATTGCTGTCCATCTTGCTCTTCATGAACTCGGAGCAGCAGATCATGGTATCAATGTACTTATAGGTTTCCTTCCATTTCCAGAACTCAGCCTCCATCATGCCGATGGCAGATTTTGCCGCGGAGCCGTGGATGCACTTGCCTTTCATGCAGTTTGCAAAATGGCCGCCGAGGCACTTCTCACAGTTCTGGTGCGTGTTTGGATTGTTCAGCATGTGGTTCGGGCAGACCAGCTGGTAATCATGTGCCGTGAAGATGATCTTACAATCCCTTCCGGTCTCCTTGCGCCACTTCACGATTTCCAGGATGATGGAAGGTGTCAGCTGGTAGTTGAAGTTGTTCAGATGACAGACATCCGGCTTGAAGTCGTCCAGAACTTTTCTCAGCTGTACCCGCGCTTCCTTGCTGTAGATAGTTTTGATGGGGTAGGTCAGCTTGCTCAGTTTACTGCCGCCGTGGAAGTCCATATCAGACGTGTAAGCATTGACTCGGTTGCCCACGCAACGGCCTTCGTGCTCCATACCGAAGTACTGAACCTCGTGTCCATGCTGCTTCAATGCCTCGCCCAATTTAAATATGTACGTCTCAGATCCGCCATTAGGATATAAAAACTTGTTTACTATCAGTACCTTCATTATTTTCTCCTGTACAGCTTCATGGTTTCTTTCGTGACTTCATCCCAGTTGTACTTTTTACAGATGAAGTCTGCGGCCTGCTCTTTATGTACATCTACTTTTTCAGGATGGTCACAAGCGTCCTGTAGCTTTTCTTGCAGATCCTGCACATCCGACTTTTTGAAAATCAGCGCCTTATCTTCCACAACCTCTGCGCACTCTGGAATGTCGGAAACCAGACAGCAGTTGCCGTAGCTCATCGCTTCAAGCAGGCTCAGAGGCATTCCCTCCAGATCGGACGGCAGTGTGTAGATATAGGCGTTACTGTACAGTTCATCCAGCATCGCTCCCTGTACGAAACCGGTAAAGAGGATTCGGTCGTCCCCCTTTGCCAGTTCCTTCAGTTCTTCCATAAAGGAATCCGTATCGCTGGAGCCGCCTGCAATGACCAGCTTTTTGTCCGTCTTGACATTTTTAAAAGCCTCGACCAGATATCGAATCCCCTTTTCCGGTACCAGACGCCCGAGGAACAATATGTAGGAATCTTTTTTCAGCCCGAATTTTTCCGTGATCAGGTTTGCTTTCCGAATCTGCGGCCTATTCACGCCATTGGGGATAAAGTGTGTTTCCCTGCCATAAGTTTCCTTGAAATAGTCCTGCACGCCCTTGCTCAGAACAATGATCTCGTCCGCATATTTCACGGCATTTTTTTCGCCCTGACGGATAAATTTGGAGCCAAACCCTGACTGCCACTTCTCGCGCTGCCAGTCAACGCCATGGATGGTAACCACCACCCTTTTGCCAAACATCTTCGGCAGCCATGAGAAGAAGGCCGGTCCCTCTGCATGGATGTGCACCACATCGTATTTTCCAAATGCACTGTAAAGCGCCGCAAAAGCCGAGGCGCTTACCGCTGCCAGACCTTTCTTTTCTATCGTCGGAACGTGCTTCTGCCGGATTCCATCATAGTTTGTGTTATCAATATCGTCATACTCTGCACCGCTCACATGATGTCCAGACCGGTTGTAGCAGGTTACCTGACAGCCTTGCTGCGCCATCCGCGTGCATAGCTCCTTTACAACGATCTCTACGCCGCCCTCTCTCGACAATCGCTTCTGTCCAAATACCGCAATTCTAAGGTTTCTCTCCATCTCGTCTCTCCAACCGTTTTCCTTCCACGTACTGTTTTTTACTCCCCACGCCCCAGCAAACACACCTTAAACGTCTTGAAAATAATCTTCCAATCCACCCAGAAGCTACGCTCCTTGACATACTTCACATCCAGATCCATCCACTCCTCAAAAGAGAGGTCATTGCGATGCGGGGCAATCTGCCAGTAGCAGCTCAAGCCGGGAGTCACATACAGACGCTGCTTTTCGTAGTCGCCATACTGCTCCACCTCGCGGGGAAGCGCCGGGCGGGGGCCAACGATGCTCATATCACCCTTCAGGATATTCCACAGCTGCGGCAGCTCATCGATACTGGTTTTGCGGATAAACTTGCCCACGCGGGTAATGCGGGGGTCGTCCTTGATCTTGAACACAGGACCATCCATCTCGTTCTGATCCAGCAGGTCATCTAGCTTTGCCTCTGCGTTGGGGCACATAGAGCGGAACTTATAGAACTTAAAGGGCTTTCCGTTGCGGCCAATGCGCTCCTGACTGAAAACAGGACCTGCAGACGGGTCATCCACCACAATGGCGATGGCAGTAGCCAGCATGACAGGCGACAGCACCACCAGTGCCAGCGATGACAAGATCACGTCCTGCGTCCGATGTCCGATCCAGTACAGGCGATGGTTCCGCAGATTTTCCTTTCGGTCAACTTCAACTTCCTTATCAATTCCAACTGTATTCGTAGCCATTTCTTCTCCTCACACAAATTCGCGTTTGTTTATAAGTCTCTTTTTAACCTGCTTTTGCCGTAATAGTTTCGGCTTGTACCGACTGTCTAGATGGGTGCTTAGGATTACTTTTCTCCCACCGCATCCCGATGGCATCCAGCTTTGCAATCCTTTCCTCTGTCAGAACAGCGCAGCTTTTTTCAGGATTATGACGGGTATACCGCTGCCGCTTGACCCAATTTCCGAGGTTGTAACCGCCCGGCGACACATATTCTGCCGGGACGTTCAGGTCGCCGTAGGCATCAAAGTAGCGCTTCGCTTCCTGATATCCTTCGTTCCACTGGCGGTCATTGCGGTTGCCCCAGTACATTCCGATACGGTTGAGCCGTTCGACCTGTTCGTCCGTCAGCTTTCCTTTCGGGTACGCCCATTGCTGACTTGCGACCCATTGCCCCAGCCGTTCACCAGCCGCTGTCACATAGGAACGCGGAATGTTCAGATTGCCATTCTCCTCGTAATAGGCAGCGGCCAGCGCATAAGCCTTTTCCCACTTGGCATCGAAAATGTTCCACACCATACCAAGCTCATCAAGCTGCGCGATGCGCTCTTCCTTCAAGCGTCCATTCAGCTTCTGCTGCCGGGTCTTGATGATCCACTGTCCCAGTGGGTAGCCGTCTGAGTCTACATATTTTCCGGGCACCATCAGGTTTCCGTAGGTGTCGTGGTATTTCTTTGCGACTTCAAATCCATGCTGCCACGCGATTTCCTTCCGGTTGCCCCAGACCATCCCGATGCTGTCCAGCCGCGCGATCTGCTGCTCGGTCAGATTGCCTTGGATCTGCCCCTCGCGCACCCGGCGCTGGGTCACCAGCCACACACCAAGGCTCAGACCACCGGGCGTCGTATACAGTTTCGGGACGTTCAGGTTGCTGTGTTCCGCATAGTAGATGCTCGCCTCAGAGAAGTAGTGCTCCCAGCCGGAAGAAAGGCTCGCCTGCAGCTGCTCGAACAGCACCCGGCAGTCGTGCACCTGCTCGATAACCTCAAACCGCTCGGTCACGATCTTATCGCCCTCACCGTTGACATACAGACGATGGACTGCCTCCTGCATCTCGCTTTGCAGACCGGAAATGCTGGTCAGTCCCTCAAAATTGTTGACCACATCGAGAATCAGCGGGGCTGCGGTGTCCCCGGCGGTCAGAGCACGTCCGATTTGCTGCTTGTAGATGATGGGAGAAATGGTAGGTCGGAACAGGATGACCCCGGAAATGCCTTCCACATGGACGCCCTCGTTGAGCATATCGATGCAGAACAGCAGCTTCAGCCGGTTGGTCGTATCCGTCTTGAAGTCCGCAAAGGCTTTGTCAGTGTTCGGGTCATCCGAGTAGGCTTCGTATACCACAACGTCCGGGTTGACCCCTGCGAACCACTCCGGCACATGGGACACCATCTCGTCCATGTGCTCCTTATTGGCGCAGAACACGATGTACTTACCGGACTTATTTGTGATATGATGGGCAAATACTTTATCCAGGCCGTCTGCCTGCTCTAGTGCGCGGCGCAGCGCGTCCAGATATTTCTGATTCACATCCTGAATGCCCGGTGCCCGCAGGTTGTTCACCCTCGCTTGGTACTTCGCAAGCGTTTTCTGGTACTGGTAAACCGTGGTCACATATTTCGGGGCAGGCAAAATGCCCCTGACGACTGCTTCGCCAAGGGTCATGTTGCTCGCAACACGGCTATCGAAAAGTTCTTCGGCCATATCGCGGTTATTATCCAGATATCGGATGTTTGTTGCCGTCAGCCCCAGAAGCTTTGCATCCGGGCATAACTTTAATAAAGCCACCGTGCTTTCGCCCCAACATTCCGCACCGGCACGGTGGAATTCATCGAGTATAATATAGGCAGGCTTCTGCGCTGCTATTTCGTCCAGCTGTGCCTGTGTACAGCACATTAGTTTGGCGTAGGTGTAAAAGTGAACGTTTGCCAGCGGAAAATCCGGGTCGTTCCTTTTCAGGCTCTCCAGCTGGGTCTTAAAGATATATTCACTGGGAGAAAGCCAGATCACGACCTTCTCTGGGTTGTCCTCGATCAGCTTGAACGCAATGTAGCTCTTTCCGGTGCCGGTGGGATGAACAATGGCAGCTTTGCCGTACTGCTCCATCATCCGGACTGCCGCATGATATGCTTTCTCGTTGTGCTCAAACAGACGCAATGCCACCTTGTTCACCCCTTCCCGCATAAAGGGGTATCCTCCACAGTGATAATGGAGGAACAACGTATAAATCACGCGCTATTACGTTATATTTATTACATCCCCGCCCCTCATGGACACCTGATGGGAGAAAATTCGGTTCATCTCCCGGCGCTTTCGGGTCAGGTCAGAGTGCACATAGCGCTGCAAGGTGATGTTGGCGTTAGCGTGTCCTAACAATTCGCTGAGGGTCTTTACATCGCACCCCGCCTGCAGACAGGTCGTTGCAAAGGTATGGCGCAGCGCGTGCGGACGTACTTGCCGGACAGTTGACTGCTTCAGATATGCCTTGATGCTTTTTCGGTAGCAACGGGGTTCGGTGGGCTTGGACTCGTTACCGGACAGAAACCATGCAGCATTGCTGACACATCCGCGCAGCTTTTTCAGCATAATAAGCAGCTGCTTTGGGATTGGAATTTCTCGACGTGAGGTGCGGGTTTTAGGCGTTTGGATGACCACCTTTGTATGCCCATTTTCACAGGAAATTCGGCAGACCGTCCGGTTGATTTTCAGCGTTCCGAGTTTCAGGTCAAAATCGCCCCACTGTAAGCCGCAGATCTCGCCAATACGCAGCCCCAATTCCACCCCTAATAATAAGCCAATTTTGCGGGGCGTTGGGTTCTCCTGTACATACTGATAAAGCCGCTGCTGCTCCGCCGGGGAGAGGGGTACAGAAATTTTGTCGATGGCTTTTGGCAGCGCTACTTCCAGCTCCATCGGACGGATCAGGCGCAAGTGCGCGGCATATTTGCAGATACGGCGCAGCATGGAGAGGCATTCCCGGGCAGAGGAGTTCCCCAGCGGCTTGTGTGCGGCATCTATCGGCGCAATGATCTGCTGCATAGCCTGTTCCAGAAAGCTTTCCTCAAGGGATGCAACTGGCATTTTACTCAAAACCGGAAGAAGATATTTGTGCAGCGTGTACGAGTAATGCGCATAGGTGGATTCTTTTACGGCATTCCGCTGGGAACGCAGCCATACCTCAGCCAATGCGTCAAAGGTCAGGTCGGTTCTTTTCAGATTGTAGAACCCCGCCTCAGCTTTCTTTTGGACCAGCACACGTTTGACCTCAGCATAGACCGTGCCATAGACGTAGCCCCACTGGATCTTTCCCTCCGGTGTACGCGCTTTGATGTAGCGGCCTTCCCACCGGCCATCCTTGCGTTTGTGAATGTTTTCTCCCCGTCGTGCCATTTCTGTTTCCTCCTGCGTCTTGGACACCCTTCTGACCACTTATTCTGTCCACCTTCGTTTTTTGCTGGATTTTTCATGCAGAACTGGGCAATGTGCAAAAAACTTTCAGCTTCTGCGAGGTTTTTTCTAAGGTCAGGTGGGATGCATTTGTAAGGATTTCTATTGATTCCCAGATATAACCATGATAAAATAAGAGAAGAATTCAAACAACGATGTCGAAAGATCGGTATCCTCCATTATCACTATGGAGGATACTTTTTTTATTAAATATATTCTTTGCCATTACGCGGCTGCACATTCTCTGTATCATAAAATACTTTTGCAGCATACGCAGATGCGTATGCATAGCGCACGAACCTCTGTAGCATCATATTGAGATGAACTTCGTCATGACTGTAAAAGATGCCGTTGCCAAATGCTTTGAACAGCTCTGCGACCAATGGGGGATATGTCCCAACAAGTTGGCGACCCGTCCCGGTGCATATTCCAAAATCGATTTATTGTTTCAATCGAAAAATATTTTTATTCTACAAACTGCACCTCTTGCGAACATAAAAAACGAGTGTTATACTGAAGCCATCAAAAAACATTGGAGGTGTCCCCTATGCCCCGTCCCAAAGGAAGCAAGAACAAGACCAAGACCGTAAAAGCAACCGTTGACTTTGCTGCACAGATCGCTGAAAAGCAGTCCGCAAAGGAAGCCGCTGCCGCTGAAATCGCATCCATCACTGCGAATATCGATGCGCTGAAAGCTGACCTGAAAACCAAGAAGGCAGAGCTGAAATCTATCGACAAGGAAATCGCCAGAATCGAAGCTAAAAAGGTCAAAGCTGAAACCAAAGCAGCGGAATCCGCAAAGAAAGCCGAAGCAGAGGACGTGCTGAAAAAGCTGCTGGCAAGCGGCGTGAGCGCAGACGATATCCTCGCAAAGTTGAAGTGATTTAAAAAATTCTAACGCAGCAGTTGACGGAAACATCTACGTCGCAAGCAGTGCAACTTGGTACCAACTTGCGATTTTTGAATCGGATTTTTCAAAATCCAAATTCAAAATGCTTGTTGGGCTGTGCCCAAACCCCTTGTGTTCTGCATCCGGTGGATGCAGGCTGCGCATTTTTGCAAAATGCTTTTTTGATCTGAGTGCCGATGCCTGTGGTATCGGCACTTTTTGCACAGATAGATTCCCGGAAGCAGAAAATAGTGCTATGCAGCGCATCCGGAATTGTGCTATACTTGATTACATAAACCTGTTCGTCCTAAAAAGTTGGAGGTGCTCATGGCTACACGAACCATTTGTTTTCCCATATCCGGCTACCCCTATTGCAAAGAACAGCCGGTGACGTTCACATGGATAAACGGTAGCAAGCGGCAGAATATCCGTGCCGTCCATGATGCCGTCCATACAACAGACCCGGATGTTTCCATTCTGGAAATCAGCTCTGCATCCGCTCAGCCGGAGGGTGAGGCTGTTTCTTCTCTGCGGCTTCTGCTGCATCTGGATTCTGTTGCGCAGGATGTGCCCATCAGCACGGTTTTTGAAGCTGCCAAGGTATTTGAACATGGTGGTCCATTCGCTGACCTTCTGACCTGTGCGCCATCCAAAGTCCATAAGGACACTCGGCTGCGAACCAATGGAAAGTTGCTACGCTACTCTCTGGAAGGAAGTGAGTATCCGATAGAGCCGCACCCGGATTCATTTTTTGAGTGGCTCTACTGCCGTGCGTTGAAGCAGTTCCCGGAAAAGGCTGCGCAGCTGAGCAGATATAATGCCTTTTCTGATATTGCTGCCGCAGCGGATTCTAAAAAGTATTATGGCGATTCCTCGCGGGCGGCTGCAATCTATGTAGGACTTGCAGCGGCTGGAAAACTTCCGTGCATCGGTTCCTATGAATCCTTCATTGCGGAAGTTTACACGGAGCCAAAGCCCTTGCCCAAGTCTGGAAAATCTGAGACTGCTTCAAAAAAGACGCCCGAGGTTTCCGCACCGGCAAAGGAGATTCCGGCAGACGAATCGTCGCAGTCCGATAATGCAAATATTCCGGACGGCGCGCAGATGGAACATATCCTTGAGCTGCCCAAAGCGACCTGTCTGCTCCTCTCTTTGGCAAAAAATGCTGGTCTTTCCGCAAATAATTCCAGTGAGCTGGCGTATAAGGGAAAGGAATTTTTTCTTGACGCTTATCAGAAAGCACTAAAAAACAAAACGCTCCAAATCAATGTTCATAAGAACAAGATCACTTTTCCGATGGAGGAGCATGACAGCGGATTTCATGCAGTCGGAGTACTGACCCGTTCGCCCGCTTGGGAATACGGATGGAAGTTCAACTATCTGCCCGAGAATACATCCGGAGCAGAAAAGCCCGAAGTCAAAGCAAAAATCCAGAAGCCGTTGACCGCATTGGAGCATCTGGAACGCTGTGGGTATAAAATCGTTCAGCAGGTCGTGCCGGAAAAACTCCCACCGATTGCTGTTCAGCGGATGGCATGGAAAACAGGCGAGGCTCTTTGCGACCCGGTGGTGGTGGATTTCTTGCAGTTTATCCGAACACATATGCAGAGCGACGGCTCTTTTTCGTTCCGTATCCCAAAGGGTGCGTCCAAAAAATCGTTTGCCACACTTTCAGAGATTGCTCAGACGTGGGACAAAATGGGACTTTTTGCAGCCATTGTGATCTATCCGCAGAATATCGTCTATGAACTTGCGCAAAACGAAACCGTCCGGCATTTTTTGAGCGGAAAGTGGCTGGAGCTTTTTGTAGAGCATCAGGTTCAGCAGATCCTGAACCGCTATCAGGAGGAGCATGGCGCAGAAGTTTCGGTTTGCTCCAATGTGGTCCTTTCAGAAATGGCATCCGCAGGGAGCACGCATGAGCTGGATGTCGTGTTCTCCATCAATGGGAAATTTTTCTGGGTAGAAGCCAAGTCATCCAGCCGAAGCATTGATTATGGAAAATATGCTTCTCTGTGCGAAAAGCTGAACGTGACACCAGAAAGCTTGCTTTTGGTCAACAGCGATTTGTCCGTGGAAGAGTGCGAAGGTGTTTCTTATTTCTGGAATTACCGTGTTGCAAATTGTGCAACGATCACGCAGGAACTGGAAAGCATGATCGCTAAACAACTTGAAAGCACCGGAAATGCTGTTCTGAGTACAGACTGAGCAATAAGCAAAAAAGGCCCTGAGAACCCTGCCGGATAAGCGGCAAAGTTCTCAGGGTCGTATTGTTTATCTGGAATGTTCGGTTTGCTTTGGATTCTTTTCCTCATCGAAGAAAAGTTCAATATTTTTCTGCGCTCGAAGAAGCTCCTGCATTTCTTCTTTCGCTTTGCGGTAGTCCGGGTAGCGTGCTTTCTTTTCTGTCAGCAGCTTGAAATATTCTGCATCCAACTCTTTGGCCTTGGGGAGCGTTTTCAAATTGGCTTCATCAAACGCTGCTTTCGCCGCTTTGTGCAGCGTGATCTCTGTGCGGTGCGTTTCCAGAAAGCGCTTGCTGTATCCGGTCTTGCGGTAGGCGTCATAGGCCGGTCGCGTCTTGGCGTAGTTGATGATGTGCGCTTTCAGCACTGCGATTTCTGCCAGCCGCATCTCTGATGCTTTAATGGAATCGCCCAGTTCATGATAGCGTGCAGTGGCAGCGTCCACACGCTCCTGCATTTCCTCGATGCCGCCGATTTTGTTTTCCTGCAGGAAAACCAGCGTCCGGGACATCTCTTTTAAGTTGTGCTGCTTTGCCCAGCGGGCAAAGCCCGCGCCTTTTCCCTCGGCAAGTTTTGCCTGAATGTCCACCAGCATCTGAAATTTCTGCTCCGGTGCCGGGCACTTTTGCCGTGGCCGATGCTCCGCTTCTCCTGCAAGGACAGCTTTCAGTTCTTCCTCGCTGTACCCTGCTCCCAGAGTGCGGAACCGGATAAATCGTTTCTGCCGTGCGCCCTTGACAGAGGTGTACTTTCCGCGTTTGACTTCGTAACCCTGCTGCTCCAGTCGTTGCAGAAAACCCTCGTAGTCCTTGGGCTTTTCAGCCAGAATGTTATCGATTACGCTGCAGAGCCGGACGCGCAAGTCCTCCATATCGGCAGCATAGACCCGGCCATTTTCATTGGCTACTTTGGCGTACTGGTTCAGATTGTTACTGCACATCTGCAAAAGATACACCATACGGCGCAGCTGCGGCAGATCCAGATGCAGACAATATCCGTCCAGCGCCATTTTACGCAGATAGGAACCAATGCTCAGAATGCCGCTGGCTTCCATCTTGTTCCGAATCCGTTCCAACTCCGGCTTGCTGACCCGGAAATGGAGCTGCTGGTCGCGGTGGTCGCTCACCGGGCATCACCATCCTTGTCGTAATAACTGCGGAAGGGCCTCACCGGCTCCGTTTTGTCCGTTTTTTTCTCCAACGCCGCCAGCACCGAGGGGCGGCGAGGTGCATCCTCCTGTTCTTCCTCGTCCTGTTCCGGCTCATGGCTTTTTTCGTCCACATTCCTCCTTTCAAGCCTTCTCCAAGGCGATTGCCGAGTATATTGACTATTACAATAACAGCAGAATCCAAGCGAAAACAAAATGGATGCCTCCCCTCTAAATTCAGAGAAGCATCCATGATGGATTCTTAATTATTCAATTTTGATCCAGTGTCCAGAAAACTGGGTACATATCGTTTGCCCTGTACTTTTAATCCAGAATTTTTCCGTCAATGGAGATGGTGACCACCTGCCACGGAATGAACTTTCCGCTGGTCTGCAGTGCCTTTTTTGCGGCCATCTCCAAGCCGCCGCAGCAGGGCACCTCCATGCGGAGGATGGTCACGCTCTGGATGTCGTTGCTGCGCAGGATCTCGGTAAGTTTTTCGCTGTAATCCACAGCATCCAGCTTCGGGCAGCCGACGAGGGTCACTTTGCCGCGCATAAACTCCTGATGGAAATTGGCGTAGGCGTATGCCGTGCAGTCCGCTGCGATCAGAAGCTTTGCGCCTGCAAAGTAGGGCGCATGGATGGGTGCCAGCTTAATCTGCACCGGCCAGTTGCGCAGGCGGGAGACCGGCTGCACAGGGGCAGCAGCTGCGCTTTCTGCGGCCTCCGTCTGTTCCAGCATCCGCATCCGGGAGCCGGGGCAGCCGCCCTCGTGGAGGTGCTTCATCTTTTCCTGCAATTTCTTTTTCTTTTTGTTTTCCTGCACCGCCGCCTCGTCGTAGGCGGGGGCTTCCCGCTCTTCAAAGGTGATGGCACCGGTAGGGCAGCCCGGCAGACAGTCGCCAAAGCCATCGCAGAAATTCTCCCGCACCAGTTTTGCCTTGCCGTTGATGATGTCAATGGCACCTTCATGGCAGGCGGTTGCGCACAAGCCGCAGCCGTTGCATTTTTCTTCGTCAATATGGATGATCTTCCGAATCATATCTATACTCTCCTGTTGTGGGTGTTTTTTTGCATTTGCACCCCTATTATAGTATACTAAAGGCAACTTGTATGTTTGAATTCCAACAAGGAGAGCATTTATGCAAAAATATCTGCCTGTTCTGCGGAACTGCCCCTTTTTTACCGGGCTTACCGACGATGAGATTTTGTCCATCCTGCACTGTGTCAGTGCAGCGACAATCACCCGGCCCCGGGGCTCCTACATTTTCCGTGCCGGAGATTCCACGGAGGTCATGGGGCTTATGTTGTCCGGCTCCACCCTTGTGATTCAGGAGGATCTTTGGGGACACCGCAATATCCTGTCCAAGTGCAATACCGGAGACTTTTTCGGCGAGCCTTACGCCGCCACCCCCGGTGCCATCCTGAACATCAGTGTGGTGGCAGAGGAGGATTGCGAGATCCTGCTGCTGAACGTCAAGCGGCTGCTCACCTCCTGCCCCACCGCCTGCGACCATCACCAGAAACTCATCCGCAATCTGGTCAGTGTTCTGGCAAACAAAATACTGCTCTTTAACGATAAGATCACCCATGTCAGCAAGCGAACCACCCGGGAAAAGCTGCTGTCCTACCTGTCCGCCGAGTCCATCCGGCAGGCGTCCCTCTCCTTTGACATTCCTTTTGACCGTCAGCAGCTGGCGGATTTTCTCTGCGTGGAACGCGCCGCCATGTCGGCAGAACTTTCCAAGCTGCAAAAGGAAGGGCTGCTGGTCACCAAGCGGAATCATTTTGAGCTGTTGACCCACTGACAGCCTGGCACATTGCCTTCAAGCACCGGCTCCCTTACGAAGACCGGTGCTTTTTTGCAGTTGCACTTTCCCCGGGAGACTATTATACTTATAAAAAAGGCCGGGTGCTGCAAGGACAGGAGGGAAAGCGTATGGCACGGAACAAAACCGCACAGGGCGGCATCTCCCTGCGCCACAAGGTCACGGCATGGCTTGCCGCGATTTTGCTGGTCACCATGCTTTCCACTGGCATTGCTACCATGGCAGGTCAGTGGACGGTACGCTCCTTTGATACGCTGCTGGCCGACAACGCCGTCTGCTACACGGTGCAAAACGCCCTCAAGGACGAAACACAGGCCTTTGCACGCTATGTGCGTCAGCCTACTTCTGAAACGGAACAGGCCTATACCGCCGCCTGCACCGCTTCCGAGCAGAGCCTTGCGGCCCTGCCCTTCGATTATGCCCGCATCGGCGAGGAGCGCTATGCCCGCACATGGAATCTTTTGCAGGGGTACGCGGGTTACCGGCAGGAGCGGGATGCTTTTTTGCAGCTTTCGCCCTCGGCAGATACCTATATTGAACAGATGTACCATGTGATGGCGCTGCAGGACTACCTTGCCGCGTATGCGCTACGTCTGACACAGGCCACGCTGGAACAGGAAAACGCCCTTTACAGCAGCACGGCGGCTCACATCCGGCATCTGCCGTGGCTGTATCTGGGGCTGTTCCTGACGGCGGCTGTACTGGTGCTGCTGCTCATCCGGGTGCTGAGCCGTGCGGTGGTGCGTCCGCTGCTGCGGCTGGCACAGGCCTCCCGCAGCATTGCCGAGGGCGATTTTTCCAGCCCGGACCTACCGGTGAAAAGCAGCGACGAGGTGGGGCGGCTGACGGGAACCTTTAACCAGATGAAGCACGCCATGGCGCAGCAGCTGACCACCCAGCAGGCTTTGCACCGGGAAGAGGTGCGGAACCTTGCACTGGAAAAAGATCTGGAGCACACCCGGCTGGAGGTGCTTAAAAGTCAGGTGAATCCGCATTTTCTGTTCAACACCCTGAACATGATCTCCTGCATGGCGCGGCTGGAGGATGCTGCCACCACCGACCAGATGATCGTGCATCTGGGCAGTTTGTTCCGGCACAATCTGCGCACCAAGCGCCAGCAGATCACGCTGGAGGAGGAACTGGACGGGCTGGAGGATTACATTTATTTGCAGCAGATGCGGTTCGATGGACGCATTACCGTTGAAAAAAGCATTCAGGTGCAGCCTGCGGCGGTTTTGGTGCCGTCCTTTATGCTGCAGCCGGTGGTGGAAAACGCTTACTCGCATGGGCTCAAATCCCGCGAGGAAGGCGGGCGCATTCTGCTGCGGGCATGGATGCAGGGCAAGGTGCTGGTGCTCACGGTCGCGGACAACGGCAAGGGGATGACCGCAGAGGAACTGGACGCTGTGCAAACTAAAATTGTGCAGAGCGAACAGACTGGCCGCAGCATTGGCCTTGGCAATATTTCCCGCCGCATCGGGATGCTGTATCCGGGCGGTAAAATGCAGATATACAGCCGCGCAGGTCACGGTACTGTGGTGCGGTTTGAGCTCCCGCAGACGCAGCAGCCGGAAGAAAAGGAGGAGACGCTCTCGTGAAGTGCAAATTGCTGGTGGCAGAGGATGAATTGATCGAGCGCAAGGTGCTGTGCCGGACTTTGCAGAAGTATCTGGGAGACCTGATAAGCCTGTATGAAGCCAAAAACGGCAGAGAGGCTCTGGAAATTTTTGCCCGCGAAGCGCCGCAGGTGGCTGTGCTGGACATTGAAATGCCGGGTCTCACCGGGCTGGAAGTTGCACGCAGCATCCGCGAAACGGACAAAAATTGCGCCATCCTGTTCCTGACCGGCTTTGATAAGTTTGACTATGCACGGCAGGCGATCTCTGTACGGGCGATGGACTATCTGCTCAAGCCTTACAACGAGCAGGAACTGGTATTCGCGGTGGAGGATGCCATCCGGCAGGTGTCGGTGCCGCTGCCTGCCCGCCCGGCACAGCCCCCTGCGCCTGCAGAGCCCCTCCGCCGGGAAGAGGACGAGGATATGCGCACCGCCATCATCCGGGCCGAGATCAGCCGCTTTATCGACGCCCACTATGGGGAGGATATCTCCATGCAGGATGCCGCCGCCGCGCTGCGCTACTCGGACGCCTATTTCTGTAAGCTGTTCAAACAATGTTTTAAGGTGAACTTTTCGGCCTACCTGAACGAATACCGGGTGAACAAGGCGCGCCAGCTGATTTTGGACCCGCGCCTGAGCCTGAAGGACATCGGCGCTGCTGTGGGTTACAGCGACGCCAACTATTTTACAAGGGTGTTCAAGCGCCTGACCGGCCAGACCCCTTCGGAATACCGCGTAACCGCAGCAGAAAAAGCGGTACAGGGATAAATCGGATACAAAAGAAGCACTTGTTCTTTCCTGTCTGTCAGCAGGAGAGGAACGGGTGCTTTTTTATTTTTGCCAGTTTCTTTCGTCCGTAAAACACAAAAATTGTACTTGGATACAACAAAGACAAAATCGTGCTGCGTTTCGCAAAATAATCTGGTTTCGCAAAAATGAACGAGTTGTTAAAATAAAATCATAGAAAAACGCGAAAAGAGAGGATGCCATTCATGAAGAGAAGAACGTTTCTGTCGCTGATGGGCGCGGCGGCACTGACCAGCAGCATGATGCTTACCGGCTGCGGCGCCGGCTCCGGTGACGACCGCAAGATCGTGCGCATCGGCCATGTGCAGTCTCAGACCCACCCGGATCATCTGGGACTGGAAGCCTTCGCCAACTACATCAACGAGAAGCTGGGCGACAAGTACCGTGTGGAGGTGTACCCCAGCGAGCTGCTGGGCTCCCAGACCGAAATGGTGCAGCTGACCCAGACCGGTGCCATCGACTTTGTGGTGGCGTCCAATGCCATCATGGAGACCTTCAGCGCCAAATACCAGATCTTCAATCTGCCTTACCTGTTCTCCAGCGTGGAAGCCTACCACGAGGCCATGGACGACCCCAAGGTAACAGACCCCATTTTCAAGACCACTTCCAAGGCCGGTCTGGAAACGGTGGCATGGCTGGATGCCGGCACCCGCAACTTCTACACCATCAAGACCCCCATCAACCAGCCCTCCGACCTGAAGGGTCTGAAGATCCGCGTGCAGCAGTCGCCCACCAACGTGGAAATGATGCGTCTGCTGGGCGGCACGGCGACCCCCATGGGCTTCGGCGATGTGTACACCGCACTGCAAGCCGGTATTCTGGATGGTGCCGAGAACAACGAGCTGGCTCTGACCGATAACGGTCACGGTGATATCTGCAAGTATTACTCCTACGATATGCACCAGATGGTGCCGGATCTGCTGGTGGCAAACTACGCTTTCCTGAACGAGCTCAGCGATGAGGAGCGCGCGATCTTTGAAGAAGGTTTCCAGATCGTGAAGCGCACCGAGCAGGATGCTTGGGAGGATGCTGTGGCTGAGGCGAAAGATAAGGCCGAGAATGAGCAGCATGTCAACTTTATTTACCCGGACACTGCACCGTTTCAGGAGGCTATGGCTCCCCTGCACGATTCCGTGCTGGCAGCAAACCCGGACTTGCAGCCCATTTATGACCTGATCCAGCAGCACAACGCTGCCCACACTGCGGACTGAGGAGGAGCATCATGGAAAAACTGAGAAATACCCTGAACAAGGTGCTCAACCTGCTGGCAGGTCTGAGCATGACGGTCATGGTGGTGCTGACCACCTATCAGGTCATCGTACGTTATATCTTCAACTCTCCCTCCACATGGTCGGAGGAACTGGTGGGTTATCTGTTCGGCTGGAGCACCATGCTGGGTGCCACCATCGTTTCCGGCGAGCGCGGCCACATGAACATTCCCGTGCTGGTGGACCGGTTCAACCCCACCATGCGCAAGGCGTTCCACATCTTTGCTGAGGTCATCGCCTTCCTCTTCTCCGCGACCATTCTGGTGTTCGGCGGTTTTCAGGTGTCCCAGCTGGCTATGGGACAGCAGACCTCCTCGCTGGGCGTAGCCGTGGGCGTGTTCTACTGGGTCATGCCCATCTGCGGCGTGATCATTCTGGTGTATTCCGTGCTGAACATTATCGGCATCGCCAACGGCTCCATCTGTCTGGACACCCCGGAGGATGCGGACTTTGCAAAGGTGGAAGCCGAAATGGCTACCGATGCCGACAAGGAAAATAAGGAGGACTAAGCTGTGGCAATTCAAGCATTACTCGTAATTCTGGCAGTGCTGCTGGTGCTGCTGTTCCTCGGCGTGCCCATCTCGTACGCCATTGCAGTCTCTTCTCTGACTGCCATCCTTTCTTCCATCGACCTGAACGTGGCCGTGCTGACCGCTGCCCAGCGCACCTTTGTGGGCATGAGCAAGTTCAGCCTGACCGCCATCCCGTTCTTTATTCTGGCCGGCAACATCATGAATCAGGGCGGCATCGCCAAGCGTCTGGTGGATTTCGTCATGGCCATTCTGGGCAAGATGCCCGGCGCACTGCTGGTGACCAACATCGGCACCAACGCCCTGTTCGGCGCCATCTCCGGCTCTGCTTCCGCTGCGGCTGCTGCTGTTGGCTCCATGATCCGCGACGGTGCCGACGAGCAGGGCTACGACCCCGCCGTGACCGCTGCCACCAATGCCGCTTCCTCCTGCTCCGGTTTGCTGATCCCGCCGTCCAACGCCTTGATCACCTACTCGCTGGCGTCCGGCGGCACCTCTGTGGCTGCGCTGTTCATGGCCGGTTACATCCCCGGCATCATCTGGGCACTGTGCTGCTGCGTGGTGGGCGTGCTGCTGGCGATCAAGCTGGGCTATAAAGGCACCCCCGGCAAATTTGACTGGAAAAACCTCGGCGTCTGCACCCTGCGTGCCCTGCCTTCCCTGTCCCTGATCATCGTGGTCATCGGCGGCATCATCGGCGGTGTGTTCTCTGCCACCGAAGGCTCTGCCATTGCCGTTGTCTATGCACTGGTGCTTGCCTTCTGCTACCGCTCCATCAACCTGAAGAGCCTGTGGAAGATCATCGTGGACTCTGCCAAGATGTCCGGCATGGTGGTGTTCCTTGTGGGTGTTTCCAACATTCTGGGCTGGGTCATGGCCTTTTTGCAGATCCCGGATGCGGTTGCGGCAGCTCTGCTGAGCCTGACCAGCAACAAGTACATCATCCTGCTCATCATGAACGTGATCCTGCTGGTGTCCGGCACCTTTATGGATGTGACCCCGGCCATCCTCATTTTCACCCCGCTGTTCCTGCCCATCTGCCAGAGCTTTGGCATGAGCACCATCCAGTTCGGTCTGATCCTCGTGTATAACCTTTGCATCGGCAACATCACCCCGCCTGTGGGCAACGCACTGTTCGTGGGCATCAAGGTGGGCCGCACCTCGCTTTCCAAGGTCATGCCGTACATGCTTATGTACTATGTGGCCATCATCGGCGGCCTGCTGCTGGTCACCTTTATCCCGGCAGTGTCTACCGCACTGCCGCAGGCAATGGGCCTGATGTAACTGAGACATTCCCTTCTTCTCCTAAAAAGGCGGTACCCGCTTTGCAGCGGGCACCGCCTTTTCCTATCTCTTGCACAAAGGCAGTCTTGTGCGCTATACTATCTGCAAAGGGAGGGAGACACCATGCGCAGACGGACTTTTTTAGCCGGGCTGGGCTTTGCGGCTTTGCAGCTGGCAGGCTGTGGCGCAAAGCCGCAGACCACACCGGACTATGTGCTGACCTATGCCGACAACCAGCCCGCCGGGTACCCCACTACGCAGGGCGCGCAGTATTTTGCAGACCTTGTGCAGCAGCAGACCGGGGGCAAGGTGGTCATTCAGGTCAAGGCGAACGGCGAGTATGGCACAGAACAGCAGGTGTGGGAGCAGCTTGCCATTGGCGGCGTAGATTTTGCCCGTGTGTCGCTCTCGGTGGCCACGGACGATCTGCCCCGGCTCAACGTGCTGCTGCTGCCGTATCTCTACCGGGATGCCGACCATATATGGCGCGTGCTGGATGGCAGCATCGGGGCAGAGTTTTTGCAGGACTTTACCGCACAGGGACGGGTAGGGCTGAGCTGGTACGACGCGGGTGCCCGCTCGTTTTATGCCCGTCAGCCGGTGCGCAGCCTGAACGATCTGCAGGGCAAGACCATCCGCGTGCAGGATTCGCAGATCGTGATCGACATGATCCGTCTGCTGGGTGCAGTGCCGGAGACCACGGCGTACAGCGACGTATACTCGGCGCTTGAGACCGGGCAGATCGATGCCGCCGAAAACAACTGGCCGGCCTACTATTCCATGGAGCACTACAAGGTGGCACGGTACTATATGGCCGATGAGCATAGCCGCGTACCGGAAGTGCAGCTGGCTTCCGGCCGCACATGGGATGCACTGCCGGAGGAATACCGGCAGATCCTGCAGGCATGCGCCCGGGCATCGGCGCAGTATGAGCGCCAGCTCTGGGCACAGGAGGAAACAGCTGCCCGCAAAGCGGCATTGGCTGGCGGGTGCCGGGAACTGCCGCTGCCCGAAGAAGAAATGCAGAACTTCCGGCAGCTGGTGCAGCCGCTATACCGGAAACATTGCGCCGACTATCTGCCGCTGGTGGAGGAGATACAGGCAGAGTGACAACAGAGAAAGGGACGCGTCAAATAAAAAGGCTCACAGCTTTGAGGTTATGCTGCATGGAAAGACGCTGCCTGTGCAATGTTACAAGAGATGATCTTGCAGAACCGCAATCATCCCAGCATCATCCTGTGGGGCGTGCGCATCAACGAAAGCGTGGATGACGATGCTTTCTATAACCGCACCAACAAGATCGCTCACCAGTGATCTGTACCCCTAATACTGGACACCCAGTATTAGGGGTACAGATCAGGTATACCGCTCAGGAAATGGGGCGGTTCTTTTTTTGTGCGGCAGCTTCTGCTTTTTATTTGCTGTGCCCCTGCGTATGCCGACAGTTCCATTCCACCTTATTCTGCCACCATAGAAGATCGTTTTTGCCCGCCGTATTTGTGCCCGCAGGGTCGCCCGGCTTTCCCGAAATGGCTGCCTGTTTTGCCGAAAGGTCGTACTATACCCGGGAAAAAAGCATTGAAATACCGCTTCGGCCATTTATTCTGCCGTTTCTTACCGATTTTACAATGTTTTTTGCAAAAAAGGCTTTACAAATGAATTTCAAAAACATATTATATAATTATAGGTTCAACTTCTTTACGCAAATAGTTTCGTACCGGTTCGTATGGGGCAGCCGGGTCTGTGCTTTTTGCACTGCTTCTGCCTTACGATAGATCATTGGAGCCCGCTGGTGCAGCCCCGCTGCACCAGATCAAATACAGAAGGAAGGTTATGCATCATGCCTGAAAAGAAAGTTTCTGCTCCCGCAGCCGAAGCTCTGGCTGCCGAGGGCAAGACCCGCAAATCCACCAAGGCTCCCGCCCGCCGCGGCCGTCCGCCGCTGGCACCTGAGCTGTATGTAGAGATGGGCGGTGAGCAGTACAACATCACCGACATCATCGACCGCGCCAAGGCAGACTACCGCACCACCCACAAGGTCGGTGTGCAGTCCTGCAAGGTATACGTCAAGCCCGAAGAGGGCGCAGCTTACTACGTCATCAACAAGTTCTCCGGCAAACTGGATCTGTAATTTTTTCACAGAGCCGCAGGCAGCACCGCACTGCTGCCGCGCCCGCCATTCCCACAATAATGTTCCATCAACAAAAAAAGACACCGCACAGCTGTGCGGTGTCTTTTTTTGCATAGGCAGCGGCTCAGAACCCCAGCATCCGCCAAAGGGTCTTACGCTCTTCGGCCGGGTCTGGGTCCGGGATCTCGAACACATAGCGCTCGGTGGCGTTGATAACGGTGGTGTTGCCGCGGGTGCATACCCGGGGCAGCTTTGCATCGTAATTCAGGTGTACGTGCCCGTGGATGAACCATTTAGGCTGGTACTCGTCCAAAATCTCGTTGAAGCACTCAAAGCCCCTGTGGGCACAGTCGTCCCCATCGTTCAGCCCTTTGGCCGGGGCGTGGGTCAGCAGCAGGTCGATGCCGCCCCTTTTGTGCGCCTGATGCTCCAGCTTGTGCACACGGCGGCGCATGGCCTTCTCGGTGTACTGGTAGGTATCCTCTTTATTATAGCGCTGACAGCCCCCCAGCCCCATGATGCGCAGACCCTTCCATGTGTACACCTGATCGTCCACGCAGATGCAGCCGCCGGGCTCGCCCTGGGTCTGGTAGCTGCCGTCGTGGTTGCCGTGCACATACAGGATGGGCGCAGCGGTAAAGTTTGTGAGATATTCCAGATATTTTTTAGGCAGATCCCCGCAGGAGAGGATCAGGTCGATGCCTTCCAGCCGGGCACGGGTGTCATAGTCCCACAGCGCCTTGGACGGGACATCTGAGATGGCAAGAATTTTCACGTTCGTATGCTCCATTCTTTTCCGGTCAGGCCGGCTCATTTCTCCAGACCCTTTACGTTGTCCAGTCCGTTGATCGCCAGCACGGTACGGGTCTTGACGTCCAGTTCATCGTAATGGGGCAGCTTGCCGTGTACACAGGCATCCAGCCAATCCATCTCCATCAGTTCTTTGGGGCTGTAAACTCTATTCTCCGGGGAGTGCAGGTTGTCCTCGTTATCATACAGCTTTTCCGGGAAGATGTGCACATTGTCCGAGCCCTGCAGTGTTTCCAGCAGATCCAGCAGCTGCCGCGTACCGCTGGGCAGCGCTTCCTGATACTCCAGATCCTCTGCGCCGCTGCGCAGCCCCCACCAGTAGTTCACCGCACGGGTGGTGGCTGCGTTGTCCCAGCTGCCGTCAAAGATAGAGCGCACGATCTCCACATAGAAGGTATCCCACCGCCAGATTGGCAGACCCAGCGGCTGCAGGCTGCCGTCCGGCAGCTTGCGGCACAGACCGTAGTCCCGGTGAGTGTTGGCAGGCTCCCGGCTGTCCCGGGCGTAGACCATGTCGATCTCCGGGCAGTCGGCAAAATCCAGCGGGTGGGCTGCATCGTTCAGGCAGGCCCAGCGCAGCCAGATGCGGCCCGCCGGGCGTACACTCTTCAGTCCCTGTGCAAAAGCGTTGATCGCCGCGGGCACGCCGTACACGGGGTTTGCCGCCACATAGCCGATGTGCCCGGTTTTGGTCATGATACCGGCCAGCATGCCCAGCAGATAGGTCACTTCATAGGTGCGGGGGTAGTAGGTGCGCACCAGCGGGTGCGGCGCGTTCAGCGAGCAGTTCAGGATGCGGGTCTTGGGGTGCTGCGCCGCCACCTTCAGGCAGGCGTTGTACATCCGCACGCTGGTGGCGAACACCACGTCCGCATTGTTGTGGGCTACTTCCTCCAGCACCTGCTCCGCGTCCACCTCCGGGTTCACATCCTCGTAGCAGCTGATATACACCTTGTCCGGGAAGACCTTGGCCAGCGCGTCGCGCCCCTCGTCATGCGCGCGCACCCACGCGCTGATCTTGGCGTTGTACTCGTGGATAAATGCCACCCGCAGCTCACTGGGCTGCTTGCTGGGGCTGAAGATATTCAGCTTGGACAAAAGCGGCTCTGCGGGGCTCTTGGGCGGGTCCAGCGAAAGCTCCACGCCGTGGGGCTCGGTGAGCACCTTCACCTCGTTCCACAATTTTTCGAGATTCTGCCGCACCTGTGCAGGGGTGGCGTCGTAGGTGTCGGAATAGCGGTACACCGACAGGTACACCAGCAGCGCATCACCGGTGGTCAGCCCCAGGGATCTGCCGCCTAAGGCTTCGAACTGCTGGTGGAACATGGTGTAGAAGGAGGCAAAGTTCAGCCGGTCGTCCTCCGACCATGCCTCGCCGCTGGCCTTGCACACCAACGTCTGCAGCTTGCTGTAGCCGCCCAGCTTGGAGAAATGCACATAGTTCACCTTGGACAGCTTATAGAAATCCAGAAACTCGTAGTAGATCTTATTTTCCAGATCCTCGGTGCGGGCGGGGATGAGCCGGGTGACCGTGCCCGGGATCTTGACGGCGCCGTAATACTTGAGCACCGAGACCCGCTTGTTGCCCTCCTGCACATAGAACCGGTTCATGTACTCAAAGGCGATGATGGGGGTATGGATGCCCTCTTCCAGATGCGCGTCGCACAGGTTCGACCACTTGGCGGCAAACTCGGTATCCGGCTCCAGCAGAGGCATAAAGTCATACGAAAAGGCGGTGTGTCGTCCGCTGGTCTTGGTGCCCACAAGGCTGTCCGACGGGATCTCCACCAGCCCCAGCGGCTCCTGCGCTACGATATCCACACCCTTGAGCACATCGTCCAGAACAGCCAGATAGGGCGACTGGCCGCGGGATATGCGGGCACGATAGGCGCGCTGCCCTGCGCGCAGTGCACTTTTATAATCTTCCAGCATAAGAACTCCTTTTTTCTGTAAGCGAAGCGCGGTGCCGCAGTCCCCCTGCCGCACCGGAACACCCCCAGTATACCACAAAAACAGAAATAAGGCAGTATTTTGGGGCTAAAACTGTTGATTTTCCCGGTAGATTCAGGTACGATAAGAATGCTATTCAAAACCGACAGGAGTTTACTATCATGCAGACCGTTTCTCTGCCCGTGCTCAAGGCGGGCGAATACGCCGGCGGCGTCTGGTATTACGAGCCCCACACCTACCAAAGCTACCGTTATGTTCTGGGGCGGGTGGGCAAGCACCCGCTGGTGTGCATCGGCATCAACCCCAGCACCGCCCAGCCCGGCGCGCTGGACCCCACCTTAAAAAGCGTGGAGCGTCTGGCTGCTGCCAATGGCTTTGACAGCTGGATCATGTTCAATGTCTACCCCCAGCGTGCCACCGACCCCAACGATATGGACAAAATCCCCGACCGCGCCCTGTGCGATGAAAACCTGCGCTGGCTGCAGGCCGTGCTGGCGCAGACCGAGCCTACCATGTGGGCGGCATGGGGCACCCTGATCGAAAAGCGGGACTACCTGCCCGGCCTGATGCGGGAGATGGTAGCCCTGACGCGGGAGCGGGAGATCCCGTGGGTCACCTTTGGCAAGCGCAGCAAAAAGGGGCACCCGCACCACCCGCTGTACCTGCGCAAGGATTCCACCCCGGAGCCCTTTGATGTGGAAAACTATCTGGACACCTGCTTCTGATGTCCGACCCGACAGGAGGTAACCTGCTTTGACCGCAGAACAGTATAAGCCCACCTATCACTGGTTCAGCGACCACCCGGCTGTAAAACGGCTGGTCGTTTTTCTGGACCGGTGGCTGCCGCTGGTGCCCTTTGTGTGCTATCCGGTGCTGCTGTGCCTGCTGAACGTCCGGCTCTCGCGGCTGTTCCTCACCCAGAAGCAGGCCGCGCTGGACTTTATGGTGCTCATCGCCCGTTCCGTCTTTGTGCCGGGGCTGGTGTTCTGGGGCGGCACGCTGCTGCGCAGTCGGCTGCACTTTCCCCGCCCCTACGAGCAGCCCGGCTTTACCCCGCTGGTGGCAAAGGAGAGCCGGGGGCACTCCATGCCCTCCCGCCACGCGCTGAGCGCCGCCGTGCTGGCGGCGGTGTGGCTGTATTTCTACCCCGCTGCGGGCTGCGTGATGGTGGGCATTGCCCTGCTCATCTGCTGCCTGCGGGTGCTCACCGGGGTGCATCATGTGCGAGACGTGGTGTGCGGCTTTGCACTGGGCTTTGCGCTGGGCTGTGCCGGAATGTGGCTGTTGTAAGGCCGTTCCTACACGCTGGAACAGCCATTTTTGCCCGCAGCGCAAAAAAGTTGAAACTTTTTTCAGATTTTCCTTGACAGAATGCGATGGGTATGGTATTATTTCTCTCGCAGCCTGTGCCGACACAGAGCTGCCGCCATAAAGGAACCCATTGGGATAACAACGTGCGCCCGTAGCTCAGGTGGATAGAGCAACTGCCTTCTAAGCAGTGGGCCGGGGGTTCGAGTCCCTTCGGGCGCATCTATGTGGTGCCCATAGCGTAGTCGGTTAACGCGCCAGATTGTGGATCTGGAGACCGTGGGTTCGAGTCCCACTGGGCACCCCACCAAAAAGTCCGCTGTTTTGAACAGCGGACTTTTTCTTTTGGCGGGATACTATAAAAGTACGGCACCCCGGCAAAGCAGCTGCTTTGCCGGGGTG
>NZ_JBBMEO010000014.1:0-53905 GCF_040096515.1 Faecalibacterium tardum
GTGGAGTCCAGAGGTAGGGAGGGGGGAGTCGGAACACCCCTCCCTGCCTCTGGCCCAGCGGAGCGTCCCTGCACGCTTGAGCAAGTAGAAAGTTTCTCTGGCAGCAAAGCTGCAACTGCCGTTTGCCGTCATGCCCCATCAAAGCTGTCCCCATCGGCGGGCAGGGCAGCGGCTTGCGCGTCTGCATTGCCGCTGTCTGCTGCCCGGGGGACGCCTTTGTACACCAGCGTCTGCTCCAGCACCTCGGCACAGACCGGTGCCGAGAGACTGCCGCCGGCGGTGGTCCAGCTGTGGGGCTCATCCAGACAGACCAGACACAAAAACTGCGGGTCATCGATGGGGGCTACCGCCACAAAGCTGGCAATGCGGGCCTTCTCGTCGGCGCTGTCCAGCTTTTGGCTGGTGCCGCTTTTGCCGCCCACCCGGTAGCCCGCGATCTGCGCGTTGCGCCCGCCGCCGTACAGCACAACTGCCTCCATCATCTCCCGCATGGTGGCAGAGGTGGCGGGCTGGATCACCTGCCGTTTGCACACCGGGGCATTGTGCTGCAAAATGCTGCCGTCCGGCGCAAGAATATCCGAGACCAGATACGGCTGCATCAGCTTGCCGCCGTTCACCACCGCGCAGACGGCGGCAGCCATTTCCAGATACGAGATCTTGCTGCTCTGCCCGAAGGCACAGGAGGCCAGCTCCACCGGCCCCATGCGGTCGGCGGTGTAGTACAGGCTTTTTTTCGGCTCGGCGGGCAGGTCGATGCCGGTGGGCTCCCGCAGGCCGAAGGCAGCAAAATAATCGCAAAAGGCCTGCTTACCCAGCCGCGCCCCGATCTGGATAAAGCTCTGGTTGCAGGAGTTTTCCAGCGCTTGGGTCACGGTCTGGCTGCCGTGGCGCTTGTGGTTGGCGCAGTGGAACCGCGTGCCCGCCACCGAGATAGAGTCTCCGCAGTAAAAGGTGGAGTGCCGGGTGATGGCACCGGCGTCCAGCGCCGCCGCGCAGGTGATGAGCTTGAACACGCTGCCCGGCTCATATAAGTCGCTTACCGCCTTGTTGCGCCACTGGGTCTGCTGCGCCAGCTGCAGGGCGGCGGCGCGCTCTTTACCGGAAAGGGCATCTACGGCAGCGCGTGCGGCTTTGTCGGCGATGACCCGGGGCTGGTTGGGGTCGTAGGCCGGGGTGGTAGCCATGGCCAGCACTGCCCCGGTGTTCACCTCCATCACGATGCCCACGCTGCGGGCAGCTACATGATGCTCCTGCACCGCATAATTCAACGCATTTTCAAGATAATGTTGAATATTTGCATCGATGGTCAGCCGCAGCCCGCTGCCCTCCACCGGAGCAAGTTCGGTCTCGTAGCTCTGCGCCAGTGTGTAGCCCCAAGCGTTCACGGCGGTCAGCACTACCCCGTTCTGCCCGGTAAGGGTGTCGTTGTATTCGAGCTCCAGCCCGCTGACCCCGGCGTTGTCTACGTTGGTGAACCCCAGCACCGAGGCCAGAAACTCCCCCTGCGGGTACCAGCGCTTGGAATCCTGATTGATGCGCACGCCGGTAATGCCGTTCGCCGCGCAGAAATCCCGCACGGCATCGGCGGTTTCCCGCTCCACCCGATAACGCAAAAGGCAGTCGTTGGAGCGTCGGTCGCTGAACTTTTCCAGCAGCTTTGCCTCGTCCAGTTCCAGAATCTCCGCAAGCCCCTTGGCGGCAAGGGCAAGCTTATCCTCCGGCATCTCCCGGGGGCTGGCACGCAGGGTCCAGCAGCTGCTGTTGGCGGCAAGCAGCGCGCCGTCAGCGCTGTATATCTTGCCCCGGTCGGCGGGCACGACAGTGTCCCGCAGCTGCTGTCCCAGCGCCCGCTGGGTGTACCAGACGCCGGTGCATAATTGCAGCCAGAACAGCCGCCCGATCAGCCCTGCAAAGCAGACGGCGCACAGGCCCACCGCAATGAGCCGTGCCCGCAGACGGAACGCCCGCTCTGGCAAAGTATGCAGAGCGTCCGTGGGTTTTGAGCCGCACATGGCAGCACCCCCTTTGCGGACAGTGTATGCGCCCGGCAGCAGCTTGTATGACTAACCGCCCCCGCACCCGCGTACAATAACAGAAACGGAGGTGACCGGGATTGCACAGAACTGCTGCCCGCAAAGGGCTGCTGCGGCCGTTGCCGCCCATGGACCTGCCCTTTCTGGTGCTGGTGCTCACACTGGTAGCCTTTGGGCTGGTGATGCTGTGCAGCGCCAGCAGCGCGGTGGCGCTGTACCGGCGGCAGGACGCCTTTGCCTATGTGCGGCCACAGCTGCTGTACGCCGCCATGGGGCTGGTAGCCATGTGGATGGCCAGCCGGGTGGACTACCACATCTATCACAAGCTGGCGTGGCCGCTGCTGGCGCTCTCGCTGGTGCTGCTGACGGCGGTGCTGTTCATGCCGGAGTATAACGGCTGCAAGCGCTGGCTGGTGCTGCCGGGGCTGGGCACATTACAGCCTAGCGAAATCGCCAAATTTGCGGTGGTGCTGGTATTTGCTCACATCATCGCTTTGAACCACGACCGCATGGGCAGCTTTGCAGTAGGGGTAGTGCCCTTTGCGCTGGTGCTGGTGGTGGTGGCGATACTCATGCTGCTGGAGCCCCACCTTTCCGGTACAGTGTTGATTTTAAGCATCGGCGCGGTGCTCATGTTCGTGGGCGGCACCGGGCTGCGGTGGTTTATGCTGGCAGGGGCGGGCGGCGCTGCCGCCATCGGCACGGCCATCGTGCTGATGCCGGAGCTGGTGCCCTACGCCGCCGACCGGCTTAATTCGTGGCTGGACCCCTTTGCCGACCCGCTGGGTGACGGCCACCAGACCATCCAAAGCCTGTACGCCATCGGCAGCGGCGGGGCGGCGGGGCTGGGGCTGGGCAACAGCCGCCAGAAGCATCTGTTCGTGCCCGAGCCGCAGAATGACTTCATCTTTTCCATCCTCTGCGAGGAACTGGGCTTTCTAGGGGCGTGCGCGGTGATATTGCTGTTCAGCGCGCTGCTGTGGCGGGGCATCACGCTGGCGGCGCACGCGCCGGACCGCTTTGGCGCACTGCTGGTGGTGGGTTTTGTGGTGCAGGTGGCGCTGCAGGCGGTGCTGAACATCGCGGTGGTCACCAACACCATCCCCAACACCGGCATCAGTCTGCCCTTTTTCTCCTCCGGCGGCACCAGCCTGATGATGCTTCTGGGCGAGATGGGCATCGTGCTTTCCGTCTCTCGGGGCGAAAGCTGATAAAAGGCTGCATTTCCTGCCGCAATGGGGCAGCAGCGGCGCGGAAATACCGGAAAAACACGGACAAATGACCGGACAAACCCAGCAGACAGCGGGAAGGCCGTTTCCGACGCGATTTTTTGACCAAAGACCCTCGTTTTGCATACCATGGGGTATCTTTTGCAGAACGGGGGTCTTGGCATGGCTGGGGATTGGATCATTACGGGTGGACGGCCTTTGCAGGGCAGGGTGGAACTGCCTGCGGCCAAAAACAGTGTGCTGCCGCTGCTGGCAGCTGCGCTGCTGTGCAGCGGGCCGGTGCGGCTGCAAAATGTGCCGCGCCTGACCGACGTGGAGGACTGTCTTGCCCTGCTGCGGGGCGTGGGCTGCACGGCGGGCTGGCAGGGCGCAGCGCTGGCGGTGCAGGGGCAGCCCATGCGCACCGACCTTGCACCGGAGGCCGCAGGCAGAATGCGGGCATCCATCCTGTTCTGCGCGCCGCTGCTGGCGCGGCTTGGGCGGGTGAGCACCGTGCTGCCCGGGGGCTGCCGCATCGGGGCAAGACCCATCGACCTGCATTTGCAGGGGCTGGCGCAGATGGGCGTGCGGCAGCTGCCCGCTGCGCCCGGACAGCTTACACTGTACGCCCCGGCGGGGCTGCGGGGCGCAGAAATTTGTCTTACTTTCCCCAGCGTGGGCGCTACCGAAACGCTGCTGCTGGCCGCTGCTACGGCGCAGGGGCAGACCGTGCTGCATGGTGCCGCAAAGGAACCGGAGATCGTGGATCTTGCCGCCTTCCTCAACGTCTGCGGCGGCTGCGTGGAGGGCGCGGGCACCGACACCATCCGGGTGCAGGGAAAGCGCTGCCTTGCAGGCTGCACCTTTGCGCCGGTGGCAGACCGTATCATCGCCTCTACGCTGGCCTGTGCGGCGGCGGCAGCCGGAGGGCGGGTGGAGCTGGCAGGCTGTGCGCCCGGGCTGTATGCGCCGCTGCTGGAAATTCTGGAACAAATGGGCTGCACCGTAGAGTGTGCACGCGATGCTGCCGCCATTTCACGGTTCGGGGCGTTGCGCGGCGCGGGAAATGTGCACACCGCACCTTATCCCGGCCTTGCCACGGACGCCGCCCCGCTGCTGGCGGCGGTGATGCTCTGCGCACAGGGCGAAAGCAGCTTGCAGGACAGGGTGTTTGAACACCGTTTTGCCTGCGCCGAGGGCTTTGCGGCGCTGGGGGCAAACGTCCGGGTGGCAGAGCGCACCTTGTATGTGCAGCCCGCCGGGGTGCTGCACGGGGCAAAGCTGACCGCACCGGACCTGCGAGGCGGGGCGGCGCTGGTGCTTGCGGCACTGGCTGCCCGGGGCAGCAGCCGCCTTGGCGGAACAGAATTTATCCGGCGCGGGTATGCAGACCTTGACCGGCTTTTGGCGGGGCTGGGCGCACAGATTTGGCAGGAAATACCCGCCCGGAGTGGGGTTATGAAAAAAACACCCACGAAAAAGCAATTTTGTCTTGCAATCGGAATGAAAAAATGATACGATACTGTTATATAAGTATCGTATGATAATATCTGTGCGGCTTTTGCGCAGTTCCACATAAAAATCCGATGGAGGACAAAGTTATGGCATTGATGCTCGATGAAGAACTGGACGAGAACGTTACGACGATCAAGGTGATCGGTGTGGGCGGCGGCGGCGGCAACGCCGTGAACCGCATGGTGAGCGATGGCCTGCAGGGCGTGGAGTTCATCGCCATGAATACTGACCAGCAGGCACTGGCTAAGAACCATGCCTCGGTCAAGGTACAGCTGGGTTCCAAGCTGACCAAGGGTCGTGGTGCGGGTGCAGACCCGGAGATCGGTCAGCGCGCCGCTGAAGAAAGCAAGGACGAGATCGCCAACGCCCTCAAGGGCTCCCAGATGGTCTTTATCACCGCCGGTATGGGCGGCGGCACCGGCACCGGTGCGGCACCCGTTGTGGCCGAGGTGGCACACGACTTGGGCATTCTGACCGTTGGCATCGTTACCAAGCCCTTCTCCTTTGAGGGCAAGCGCAAGATGGGTCTGGCCGAGCAGGGCATTGCCAACCTGCTGATGCACGTTGACAGCCTGATCGTCATCCCCAACGAGCGCCTGAAGATGATCAGCCAGGAAAAGATCACCCTGATGAACGCCTTCCAGGCCGCCGATAACGTGCTGCGTCAGGGCGTTGAGTCCATCTCTGCCCTGATCAACGTGCCCGCCTTCATCAACCTGGACTTCGCCGACGTGCGCTCCATCATGAAGGATGCCGGCTACGCCCACATGGGCGTGGGCAGCGCCAAGGGTGCCGGCAAGGCTGAGAACGCCGCCAAGGCTGCTATCTCCAGCCCGCTGCTGGAGACCAGCATCGCAGGCGCACACGGCGTTATCATCAACATCACTTCCAGCCCGGACATCGGTCTGGAGGACGTGGAGACCGCCGCAGGCCTCATTACCCAGAGCGCACATCCCGATGCAAACATTATCTGGGGTACTGCCTTTGATGAGAATCTGTCCGATGAGATGCGTGTGACCGTTGTGGCCACCGGCTTCGACAACAAGAGCGCCAGCGACCTGCGCAACAGCATCAACAACGCCATGGGCGGTGCACAGTCTGTGCCGTCTGCGGTGTTCAGCAGCGACACCGGCGCAGCCGCAGCCCCGGTAAGCAATGCCGCACCGGCTGCTGCCCCGGCTGAAAAGAAGGCTGTGGAAGAGGAAAGCAGCGACAATCGTTACTACGACGAGCTGCTGGCCATCCTGAACAAGCGGAAGTAATTACAGGCTACAATGGGGCTGGCAGCTGCGCCCATGCGGTCAGCGCAAGCCCCGTGCAAGGTGTGCATGGGAGGGCATCATGGTGCAGACAGAGCGGGAGACCGGTGCCCTGCGCGGACAATTTGCCCGGCAGGCCGCTGTACAGGCATCTGCCGCAGCACAGGCGGAAAGCGCCCGGGCGCAGGCAGAGCAGCTGAGCCGCAAGCTGGCTGCGGCACGCGCCGAGGTGCGCCGGTACCAGACCCGGATGTTCGCCTTTGAGCGCACCCTGCTTGCCCTCAAGCACGAGAATGCAGAGCTGGAAGCCGCCTGTGAGCAGGCACGGGAGCAGCTGGAACAGGCCAATGCCCGGGCAGAACAGGCTGAGGCCGCCTGCCGCAGAGCGGAAGCTGCTCTTGCTGCCATGCAGCAGACTGCCTCGGAAGCACCCGTGCAGCCGGATACAGCCCCCGAGGTTGAGCCGCAGTGCGACACTGTCCCGGAACAGCCTGTACCGGAGACGGAAGAGACTCTCTGTGCCCCGGAACAGGCGCTGCCCCCGGAGCCCGCACAGCCTGCATGGCAGCCGGAGACCCGGCTGGAGCAGATGGCTGCGGAGCTGATGGGCTGGTTCGATGCCATGATGCCCCAAGAATGAACCTAGAAAGGACTGTTGCGTGTTATGCGCAGCGGTCCTTTTTCTTTCAGAGTGGGACGATTTAAAATGCGCTCCGCTTTGCTTTGCGCATCATCAAAGGTTTATATTTCGCGGTTGCCGCGCTCTGCGGAGCGCGGCAACCGCATTTTCACAGGAAGGGCTGTAACGACAAACGGCTTGCTTTCGAACAACGTTTGCAAAGGGTACTGTAAAAATTGGATTGCATTTATACAACCGGGAATGAGAACGCTTGCAGAAAATACCGGAAAATGGCAGAAATGTTGCACGCAGCCTTGCATTTTGCTGTAAAATCCAGTAAAGTATAAATGAATGCAATAAATCGGATGCCGGGGAAAGCCCGCTGCATTCGATTAGTGCGGACGGTACACCCGGAACAAAGCCGGAGCAGATGGATGCGCCGCAAAAGGAGAAACATGGCCATGAACGAGAAACCGAAGATCCTGATCGCGGATGATTCCGAGATCAACCGTGCCCTGCTCAAGGAGATACTGGGCGATGGCTATGACTATCTGGAAGCAGAGGACGGCGCAGCGGCAGTGGAGCTGATGCGGCAGCGCACGGATATCTCTCTGTTGCTGCTGGACCTGATGATGCCCGGCATGGACGGCTTTGATGTGCTGCGGGTGATGAAGTACCACGCATGGCTGGACGAGATCCCGGTCATCGTCATTTCGGCGACAGAGGACACCGCCAACATCGAGCGCGCCTACGATCTGGGGGTAACGGATTATATCCGCCGTCCCTTCGAGCGGATCATGGTGCTGCGCCGGGTGAAGAATGTCCTCATGCTGTACGCCAAGCAAAAGCGGCTCACCCGCCTTGTCACCGATCAGGTGTACGAAAAAGAACACAACAGCGTGCTGATGATCAGCATCCTGAGCCATGTGGTGGAGTTCCGCAACAGCGAGAGCGGGCTGCATGTTCTGCACATCCGCACCCTGACCGACCTGCTTTTGCACCGGCTGGTGCAAAAGACCGATCGTTATCAGCTGGATGAAAGCGATATCGCCCGCATCAGCACCGCCTCGGCGCTGCACGATATCGGCAAGATCGTCATCCCGGAGGAGATCCTGAACAAGCCCGGACGCCTGACCGCCGAAGAGTTTGCCATTATCAAGAACCATACCGTGGCGGGTGCGCAGATGCTGCAGGATCTGGGACAGTCCATTGCCCGGGATGAGCCGCTGCTGCAGGTGGCGCACGCCATCTGTCGCTGGCATCATGAGCGCTGGGACGGCAATGGCTACCCTGACCGGCTGAAAGGGGACGAGATCCCCATTGCGGCGCAGGTGGTGGCGCTGGCAGACGTGTACGACGCCCTGACCAGCGAGCGCTGCTATAAGCACGCCTACGACCACGACACCGCGCTGCGCATGATCTTGAACGGCGAGTGCGGTGCCTTCAACCCGCTGCTGCTGGACTGCCTGCAAAAGTCCTCGGAGCAGCTGCGCACCGAGCTGACCCGCTCGGAGTGGGACAGGGGCTTCCGGCAGGAGACCCACCGCCTTTCGGAGGAGATTTTGCACCGGGAGGCGCTGCCCCGGGAGAACCACTCCCAGCTGCTGCTGGAACAGGAAAAGGAACGCACGGATTTCTACGCCGCCCAGTGCGGCGGCATCCGGTTCGACTACGACCTGCTGGCAGGCAGCGTGACCGTGTATGACTACCATGCCGAGCCCTTGCAGCAAAAAACGGTGACCGATTTTGCACAGGGCAGGGGACTTGGCTTTTTGAACGAGCAGGATCAGCGCAAGCTTTCCAAGGCCATCAGCCGCGCCACGCCGGAAGCACCGGACGTGGTGCTGCCGGTCATGGTGGAGCGGGACGGGAAACCGCACCTGCACCGGATGGCGCTGCACACCATCTGGAGCGGTGCCGGGGTGCGCCGCTGCGTGAACGTGCTGGGGCAGCTCACCGATGAACAGCACCGCGTGGAGCATCAGGCAGAGCTGCTGACTGCGACCGACCCGGAGGAAGATCCCGCCCGGTTCCTACGGCGGTTGCAGGGCATCTTTGATGTGGTGCGTCTGGTAGACCCGGAGCACCGCAAGGTGCTTGCGCTGGACAGTGACGGCATCCTGACCGAAAAGCCCGGCAACTGCCACATGGTATGGAACCGGGATACCCGGTGCGAAAACTGCATCTCGGCCAAAGCCTACGCTCGCAAGACCATTCTGAATAAGATCGAGTTCAAGGACGAGGAAGCCTATTTTGTCATTTCCAAGTACATCAAGGTAGGCGGCAGGGGCTGTATGCTGGAAATGGTCACCCGGCTGACGGATGGCCGCTGGCTGGATATGGGCGGCCACCGGCTGCTGCTGGACCGCTGCGACGGCATGGAACGCAGCGCCTTCGTAGACCCCCTGACCGGGGCCTACACCCGCCGCTATTTTGATAAATTCCTTGCCGGGGGCGAGATGCACGGCGGCGTGGCGATGATCGATGTGAACCAGTTCAAGTCGGTCAACGACAGCTTTGGGCATCTGGTGGGGGACGAGGCGCTGCAGACCGTGGCCGCAGCCATGCAAAGCTGCCTGCGCCAGACCGATATCCTGATCCGCTACGGCGGCGATGAATTTTTGCTGCTGATGCCCCAGAACTGCCCTGACGGCGTAGAAAGCGTTATCCGGCGGGTGCAGAACGCTGTGCAGGCGGCGCGGGTGCCCAGCCACCCGGAGCTCCGGCTTTCGGTAAGCATTGGCGGCGTGTGCAATGTGCAGCCCTTGACCGAGGCTATCCGGCAGGCCGATGCCCGGATGTACTGCAATAAAGAAAACGGTGAGCAGGTGTTATAACCGCAGCTGACAACAAAAAAGAGACAGGCGACCCTTTCCGGGAAGCCTGTCTCCTCTTTTTTTCAAAGAAATCTTTTATTTCCGCTGCCGGGCGGCGATCTGCGCGGCAGTGGGCGGGATATCGCCCTGCGCCGCTTTTTCCAACTGGCTCAGGCGGCGATCCAGATCGGTGAGCCGCTGCGAGACGATGTCCGGCAGATCCTGCTGGTCCAGATCGTCGGCGGGGTTCACCGCCTTGTTGTTGATGCGCACCACCTCGGCGGGCACGCCCACGGCGGTGCAGTTGGCGGGCAGGTTGCGCAGCACCACGCTGCCTGCACCGATGCGGGCGTTATCTCCGATGAACACCGGACCCAGCACCTTGGTGCCCGCGCCGATAAGCACGTTGTTGCCCAAGGTGGGGTGGCGTTTGCCGGTATCCTTGCCGGTACCGCCCAGCGTTACCCCGTGGTAGATGGTGCAGTTATCCCCGATCTCACAGGTCTCGCCGAACACGATGCCCATGCCATGGTCGATGAACAGACACTTGCCAATGGTGGCACCCGGGTGGATCTCGATGCCGGTGCGGTGGCGGCCATGTTGGCTGACCCATCGTGCCAGAAAAAAGTGCTTGTGCCCGTACAGCCAGTGCGCAATGCGGTGGTACACCAGAATATGGAATCCCGGGTACAGCAGCATTACCTCCAGCACGCTGCGTGCGGCGGGGTCCTTGCGCTGGATGTTCCGCGCGTCCTCAAGTAAACCCATGCGGAAAACCTCTCTTTCCCATAAACACCCGCCCACGCGGCGGGGCTCTCCCTTTTACCGTATTATAATAGCACAGCAGGAGACGAAAGTACAGTGCCGCGCTAGGGATTGTGGAACAAAATGGCATTTATTTTGCCGCGTGGCCCGGGTTTTGGGTAGAGTATCCAAAATTCGGCGAGAGATACCAGAAACCTTTTAGCACCTGTTTTTGCGCGCAGCCATTGACATATTTTGCGGTTCTATGATAAAATAATACGAATGAAAACGCAACCATCATAAAAAGGAGAAACACCATGCTGTGCAGCGCCCAGAACCCGAAACTGAACAAGCAGTTCGCGTCCGGTTTTGCCGTGGCTTCGTTGTTTCCTTTTTTTGCGCAATGAGCTTTTCCCTTTGCGGGGAAAAGTTTTTTTTTGCCCGTTTTCGGGCGTTTGATACACAAAAATACCATTACAGGAGGGAACCGCGATGCTGCTGACAAACGCTGTGAACACCGAGGGACGGCCGCTCGAGATCTATGTAAAGGATGGCAAAATCTCTGCCGTAGGGCAGGATCTTTCCGCCCTTGCCGCCGAGAACGAGACGGTGGTGGATGCCGGTGGGCTGACTGTGCTGCCCGCATTTGTGGATCTGCACTGCCACTGGCGCACTCCGGGCTTTGAGTACAAGGAGGACATCGAGACCGGCAGCCGCGCCGCTGCCGCCGGCGGCTACACCTTTGTAAACCTGATGCCCAACACAAAGCCCGTCTGCTCCTCTGCCGCACAGGCCATGATGGTGGAGCAGAAAGCTGCCGAGGTAGGGCTGTGCGATGCAAACCAGACTGTCTCCATCACCGAGAACTTTGACGGCGTGAGCATCGACCACCTCAAGACCCTGCCCGCCAGCGTGAAGTTCATCACCGAGGACGGCCACGGCGTGCAGGATAACGCCACCATGGCGCGGGCCTTTGCCATCTGCACCCAGAAGGACATCACGGTCATGAGCCACGCCGAGGATATGGAGATCAGCCCGTGGGACTACCGTCTGGCTGAGGACATCGAGACGGTGCGCAACTGCTGGCTGAGCGAGTACTACCAGACCCGGCTGCACATGTGCCATGTGTCCACCCGGGGCGCGCTGGACGCCATCCGCATGGCAAAGCTGCGGGGCGCACCCGTCACCTGTGAGGTGACCCCCCACCACCTGTGGTTCACCAACGATACCTGCGACTACCGTGTCAACCCGCCCATCCGCACCGCCGATGACGTGGAGGCGCTGGTGGAGGGCATCCGCACCGGCATCGTGGACGCCATTGCCACTGACCATGCACCCCACTCCGAAGAGGATAAGCTGAAGGGCATGGCCGGTATGGTGGGCAGCGAGACCGCCTTTGGCGTGTGCTACACCAAGCTCTGCAAGCAGGAGGGACTGCCGCTGGAGCTGCTGGTGCATCTAATGAGCACCCGCCCCGCCGAGATTCTGGGTCTTGCCAAGGGTCAGCTGGAGCCGGGCTTCGATGCCGATTTTGTGCTGGTGGATCTGGACACCCCCTACACGGTGGAAAAGGAAAAGCTGCACTCCAAGAGCCACAACACCCCCTTTGACGGTGCACAGCTCTACGGCAAGGTGTTTGCAACCATCAAGGCCGGTAAGATCACCTATCAGGCCGAGGAGTAAGAAGAACGAAACCCTCTCAGGCAAAGCCGTCAGGCTTTGTCTGAGAGTACGGAAAGCAGTTCGCATATTACGAAAAGAAACAGTTGCCCTCAAGAGAAAAAAGCTCCCCCTTCGGGGGAGCTGGCGCGCAAGCGCCTGAGAGGGTTCTACAATACGACTTACAGGAGGACACCCAAATGACGAACATGGACAAACTGTACGAAGCTGTGGAGGCTCGCGGCCCGGTGTGCGTAGGTCTGGACACCGATTTCAGCTACCTGCCCGCCGATTTTGTGGACAGCACCCTGACCAAGGGTGAGAACATCGTGCGCTTCAACAAAAAGCTCATTGATGCCACCAAGGCTGTGGCCGGCTGCTACAAGGTGCAGATCGCTTACTATGAGTCGCTGGGCATGGAGGGCATGAAGGCCTACGCCGACACCCTGAAGGCTGTGCGCGAGGCCGGTGTGCCGGTGATCGCGGACATCAAGCGCGGTGACATTGCCAAGACCGCCGAGATGTACGCCATGGGTCACTTCACCGGCGATTTTGAGAGCGATTTCGTCACGCTGGCACCCTACATGGGTCTGGACTCCATCAGCCCCTATCTGCCCTATGCTGAAAAACAGGGCAAGGGTATGTTCGTGCTCTGCCGCACCTCCAACGGCGGCGCCAAGGACTTTGAGTACGAGAAGCTGGCCGACGGCCGCCACGTTTACGATCTGGTGGGCGACAAGCTGAACGCGCTGGGCAAGGACTATATGGGCGAGCACGGCTACTCCTCCATCGGTCTGGTCATCGGCGGTACCCACATCGAGGAGGCCACCGAGATCCGCGCAAAGTATCAGGACAGCTTCTTCCTGATCCCCGGCTACGGCGCACAGGGCGGCAAGGCCGAGGATATCGCTCAGTACCTCACCAAGGGCAACGGCGGCGTGGTCAACTCCAGCCGCGGCATCCTGCTGGCTTACAAAAAGCAGCCGGGCGTTGCCTTTGACGAGGCCGCTTACAACGAGTGTGTGAACATGAAGGAGGCCATTGCTCATGCGTGCAGCCTGCTGTGAAGCCACCGTCCTGCGCAATGAGGTCATTGCCCCGGACATCCGCCTGCTGACCGTGGTGTGGCCGGACCGCGACCATGCCCCCCACGCAGGCCAGTTCTTCACCCTGCGCTCCTGGGGCGCAGACGAAGCCCCCTTCCTGTCCCGGCCCATCAGCGTGCACCGCTGGAACCCGGACAGCAGCACCATCGAGTTTTTGTATCAGGTGGTGGGCGAGGGCACCGAGAAGCTGGCACAGCTCAAGCAGCAGGATACCTTCCAGCTCACCGGCCCCATGGGCAACGGCTTTGATGTGCCGGACATCCTGAGCAAGTACAAAAAGATCGCCGTGGTGGGCGGCGGCATCGGCACTGCACCCATGTTCCAGCTTACCCGCGAGCTGGCCGCTGCCGGAGTAAAGCCGGATGTGTTCTTCGGCTTCCGCGATACCCCCTACTGCATGGAGGAGTACCGCAGCATCGCAAACCTCGTCAAGGTGTCCACCGACACCGGCGCGGTGGGCTTCCATGGCTTTGTCACCCAGCTGTACGACCCCGCCGATTACGACGTGGTGCTGGTGTGCGGCCCCACCGTGATGATGAAGAACGCCGCCCGCCTGTGTGCCGAAAAAGGCACCCCCTGCTTTGTGAGCATGGAAAAGAAGATGGCCTGCGGCATTGGTGCCTGCCTTGGCTGCACCTGCGAGACCAAGAGCGGCGAGGGCAAGAGCGTGTGCAAGAACGGCCCTGTATTTGACGCAACGGAGGTGTTCTTCTGATGGCAGACCTGAAAACCAACCTGCTGGGCTTTGTGATGAACAGCCCGGTCATCGGCGCATCCGGCACCGTGGGCTACGGTGTGGAGTACGAGGAACTGGCCGATTTTGCAAAGATCGGCGGCATCTCCGGCAAGGGGCTTACCCTGCACGGTCAGTACGGCAACAAGGGCGAGCGCCTGTGGGAGACCCCCTCCGGCCTCATCAACAGCATCGGCCTGCAGAACCCCGGCGTGCAGCACTTTATTGATGTGGAGCTGCCCGAGATGCTGGAACTGAAGCAGAAGTACGGCACGGTGGCCATTGCAAACCTTGGCGGCCACAGCGAGGAGGAGTATGTGGAGGGCGCTGCGATGCTGAGCGAGAGCGCAGTGGACATCGTGGAGCTGAACATCTCCTGCCCCAACGTCAAGGTGGGCGGCATGGCCTACGGCGTAAAGGCCGAAGCTGCCGGCGAGGTGGTGCGCATGGTGCGCGCTGCCTGCAAAAAGCCCCTGATGGTCAAGCTGAGCCCGCAGGCCGAGAATATCCCCGAGATGTGCAAGGCTGTGGAGGCCGCCGGTGCGGACGCCATCAGCCTGACCAACACCTTCCAGGCCTGTGCCATTGATCTGGAAAAGCGCCGCCCGGTGTTCAACAACATCTTTGCCGGTCTGTCCGGCCCGGCGGTACGCCCCATCGCCCTGCGCATGGTTTGGCAGGCCGTGGGTGCGGTGAACATCCCGGTGGTGGGTCTGGGCGGCATTGCCACCGGCCGCGACGCACTGGAGTTCATCATGGCAGGTGCTACCGCAGTGCAGGTGGGTGCTGCAAACTTTGCAAACCCCCGCGCGATGGAAACCATTGCTGACGAGATGGCAGCATGGATGGATAAGAACGGCGTGAAAACGCTGGACGAGATCCGCGGCTGCGCCCGTCATGCAGAATAAAAACTGATATATCCATAAAATATCTACAATTATGCGCATAAAATAAAACTTAACGCATAAATTTGCAAATGCCGTAAAAGCGTGGTACAATACCACCCAAAGGAATATACACCACTGAAAAGAGAGGGAGAAGTACAATGAGTGAAGCACTTGAAATTCTGAAGAGCTGTGACGCATTTCTGGAGGGTCACTTCCTGCTGTCCTCCGGCCGGCACTCCGGCGCATACTGCCAGATGGCTTATCTGCAGCAGTACCCGGACCGCTGCGCCGAGGTGATGAAGGCTGTGGCTGATAAGGTCAAGGAGATGGATGTGGACGTCATCGTCGGCCCTGCTATGGGTGGCATCGTGTACGCCTACGAGCTGGCCCGCCAGACCGGCAAGCGCGCTATCTTTACCGAGCGCGTGGACAACGTGATGTGCCTGAAGCGCTTTGCCATCCACCCGGGTGAAAAGTGCATCATCGCCGAGGACGTGGTGACCACCGGCATCTCCTCTCTGGAGACCAAGCGCGTCATCGAAGAGGCCGGCGGCATCTGCCTTGGCATCACCTGCGTGGTGGACCGCACCAAGCCCGAGGCTCCGTCTCCCATCCCCATTCTGGCCAGCGCCCTGAAGCTGGACCTGCCCAACTATACCCCGGAGGAGTGCCCCATCTGCAAGGAGGGCAAGCTGCCGCTGGTGCATCTGGGCAGCCGCAAGATGAAGCAGGAAGCAAAGCAGACCCTGTAAACTGAAAGCTTTTGTTGAAACGAGGAAAACTATGAACGCATATCTTCTTTTGGCAAACGGCATGGTCTTTGCCGGACAGTCCGTGGGCGCGCAGGGCGTGACCGTGGGCGAGGTGGTGTTCGCCACCGGCATGGTGGGCTTTCAGGAGACCCTGACCGACCCCAGCTACTATGGCCAGATCATCACCCAGACCTATCCCCTCATCGGTAACTACGGCATGAACCACGATGATATGGAGTCCGACCGCATTTGGGCAAAGGGCTACATCGTGCGCGAAGCCTGCACCACCCCCTCCAACTGGCGCTGTGAGGAGACGCTGGACAGCTTTTTGAAAAAGAACAACACCATCGGCATCGAGGGCATCGACACCCGCCACCTGACCCGCATCATCCGGGAGAGCGGCGTGATGAACGGCGCCATTCTGACCACCTTTGACCCCGCCGACCCGGCCAACAAGGCCGAGACCGAGGCACTGCTGGCTGAGATCCGTGCCTACGCCGTGACCGATGCCGTGAAGAACGTGACCTGCGCCGCACCCGAGGTGTTCAACCCGGAAGGCGAGACCCATATCGTGCTGATGCACTACGGCTGCAAGCGCAACATCGTGCGCTGCCTTGTCAAGCGCGGCTGCAAGGTGACCGTGATGCCCGCCTTTGCAACGGCAGAGCAGATCAAAGCCCTTGCCCCGGACGGCATTATGCTGTCCAACGGCCCCGGCGACCCCGCCGAGCCGGTGGAGATCATCGAGAACCTCAAGCACATCTTTGAGTTGAACATCCCCACCTTCGGCATCTGTCTGGGTCACCAGCTGTCCGCACTGGCAGCCGGTGCCAAGACCATGAAGCTGAAGTACGGCCACCGCGGTGCCAACCAGCCTGTGACCGACTTTGAGTCCGGTCGCACCTTTATCACCAGCCAGAACCACGGCTACGCGGTCGTGGGCGAGGAACTGCCCGCCGAGATGGGCGAGGTGGCACAGGTGAACGCCAACGACGGCACCTGCGAGGGCATCAAGTACAAAAAGTGGAACTGCTTTACCGTGCAGTTCCACCCGGAAGCAAACGGCGGCCCCAAGGATACCGAATTCCTGTTCGACCGCTTCCTGAACAACGTCAAAGCAGCAAAGGAGGCACGCTGAAATGCCGAAGGACCCCAGAATCAAAAAAGTGCTGGTCATTGGCTCCGGCCCTATCATCATTGGTCAGGCTGCGGAGTTTGACTACTCCGGCACGCAGGCCTGCCGCGCCCTGAAAGCAGAGGGCATCGAGGCCGTTCTGCTGAACTCCAACCCCGCTACCATCATGACCGACCCGGACGTGGCCGACCATGTGTATATCGAGCCCATGACGCTGGAAGTCGTGGAGCGCATTCTGGACATCGAAAAGCCGGACTCCGTGCTGCCCAACCTCGGCGGCCAGATGGGTCTGAACCTGTCCATGGAGCTGGCACGCTCCGGTTATCTGGACCGCACCGGCATCCGTCTGCTGGCCTGCAATCCCGAGACCATCGACCGTGCCGAGGACCGCGAGCTGTTCAAGGAGACCATGGAAAAGCTGCACCAGCCCATCATCCCCTCTGAGGTGGTGGAGACGCTGCAGGACGCACTGGACTGCGCCGACCGCATCGGCTACCCGGTCATCGTGCGCCCGGCCTTTACCATGGGCGGCACCGGCGGCGGCATCTGCGAGACCCGCGAAAAGCTGATCGAGATCGGCACCAACGGCCTGCGCCTTTCTCCCATCCATCAGATCCTGGTGGAAAAGTGCATCGCCGGCTGGAAAGAGATCGAGTACGAGGTGATGCGCGACCACAAGGGCAACGTGATCACCGTATGTAACATGGAAAACCTCGACCCCGTGGGCATCCACACCGGCGACTCGGTGGTCGTGGCTCCCTCCCAGACCCTGACCGACCACGAGTACCAGATGCTGCGTACCGCCGCACTGGATATTATCACCGAGCTGGGCATCGAGGGCGGCTGCAACTGCCAGTTTGCCCTGAAGCCGGACAGCTTCGACTACGCGGTCATCGAGGTCAACCCCCGTGTGTCCCGCTCCTCCGCGCTGGCTTCCAAGGCTACCGGCTACCCCATTGCCAAGGTGGCTACCAAGATCGCCATCGGCTACACGCTGGACGAGATCACCAACGACGTCACCGGCAAGACCTGCGCCTGCTTCGAGCCTGCGCTGGACTACATCGTGGTCAAGTACCCGAAGTGGCCCTTTGATAAGTTCGTCTACGCCGACAAATCTCTGGGCACCCAGATGATGGCTACCGGCGAGGTGATGAGCATCGGCAACAGCTTCGAGGCCGCCATGATGAAGGCTGTTTCCTCCATTGAGCTGGGCATGGATACCCTGACCCACAAGCCCTTTGAGGAGCTGACCGACGAGGAAGTGGTGGAGCACATGCACGTTCAGGACGCCGAGCGCGTGTTCTGCGTGTACGAAGCGCTGAAGCGCGGCATCGACCACAAGGTCATCTACGATATCACCAAGATTGACTGGTGGTTCCTGGACAAGATGCAGCATCTGGCAGATCTGGAAAAGGGTCTGGCACAGTGCAACGGTGTGCTGTCTCTGGAGCAGTACAAGACTGCCAAGAAGTACGGCTTCCAGGATAAGACCATCCGCCGTCTGGCACAGGTGGACACCCTGCCCGTGGAGAACTACCGCGCCGGCTTCAAGATGGTGGATACCTGCGCTGCCGAGTTCTCGGCCAACACCCCCTACTTCTACTCCACCTACGACGGCGACAACGAGGCTGCAAGCTTCATCGCCGAGAAGGAAGCCGAGACCGCTGCCAAGGGCGAGCCCAAAAAGAAGAAGGTTCTGGTCTTTGGCTCCGGCCCCATCCGCATCGGTCAGGGCATCGAGTTCGACTACTGCTCTGTGCACTGCGTATGGACGCTGAAAAAGAACGGCTGCGAGGCCATTCTGGTCAACAACAACCCCGAGACTGTTTCCACCGACTTTGATACCGGCGACCGCCTGTACTTTGACCCGCTGAACCCGGAGAGCGTGGACAACATCATTGCCACCGAAAAGCCGGATGCCTGCGTGGTGCAGTTCGGCGGACAGACCGCCATCAAGCTGGCCAAGCACATGGACGAGATCGGTCTGCCCATTCTGGGCACCCCGGCGGACGCCATTGACGAGGCCGAGGACCGCGAGCGCTTTGATGAGCTGCTGGAGCGCTGCAACATCCCCCGCGCTCCGGGCCGCACCGTGTTCAATCTGGACGAGGCTCTGGCCGCTGCCGAGGAGATCGGTCTGCCGGTGCTGATGCGTCCCTCCTATGTGCTGGGCGGTCAGAACATGATCGTGGCCTACAACAAGGCGGATATCATCGAGTACATGGGCGTTATCACCGAGCACGTTGACATGGATCACCCGGTGCTGCTGGATAAGTACATCATGGGTACCGAGTGCGAGGTGGACGCCATCTGCGACGGCGAAAACTTCCTGATCCCCGGCATCATGGAGCAGGTGGAGCGCACTGGCGTGCACTCCGGCGACTCCATCTGTGTCTACCCGGCACAGCACCTGACGCAGGACGAGATCGACACCATGGTAGACTATACCGGTCGCTTTGCCCGCGAGCTGCACGTCACCGGTCTGGTCAACGTGCAGTACGCCGTTTCCCATGGCCGTGTGTATGTCATCGAGGTGAACCCCCGCTCCTCCCGTACCGTGCCTTATATCTCCAAGGTCACCGGCGTGCCCATGGTGGATATGGCCGTGCGCTGCTGCTTGGGCGAGAAGCTGACGGATATGGGCTACGGCACCGGTCTGCACCCCAACGCCCCCTATGTGGCGGTAAAGGTGCCCGTGTTCAGCTTTGAAAAGCTGCACGCCGTGGATACCCAGTTCGGCCCCGAGATGAAGTCCACCGGCGAGGTGCTGGGTATTGCGCCCAACTACCACGATGCCCTGCTCAAGGGTCTGATCGGTGCAGGCTACACCTTCAAGACTCCCGGCCCGGGCAGCTGCTGCATCTTTACCGTGAAGGACAGCGACAAGCCCGAGTTCGTGGATATTGCATGGAAGCTGAAGGATATGGGCTATAAGCTCTACGGTACCTCCGGCACCTGTGCATGGCTCAACAAGCACATGGTTCCCTGCAACGAGGTGCGCAACATCTCCGGCGAGGCACCCAACATCGTGGATCTGCTGCAGAGCGGTCTGGTGGACTATGTGTTCTCCACCAGCGCCAAGGGTCGTGACCCCCGGCGCGATTCCGTCCGTCTGCGCCGTAAGGCCGTGGAGCTGAGCATCCCCTGCATCACCGCAGTGGACACCGCCGCCTCTCTGGTGGACTGTCTGCGCAGCGAGCACAGTCTGGCAAACATCCCGCTGGTGGATATCGCCACTCTGTACCGCGGCAAATAAGCCCTGAGACCCGCATAAAATAGTTCTGTACAGCGCCTGCCGAAACGGTGGGCGCTGTATTTGTGCGGGGTGCACGGAACTGAATATAGTTCGTGTGCAATAAGATACATTTCGTGCGCAATCCATCGAAAACAGTACGAGAAATATGTTATACTCAACAACGCAAAATTTGCCAAAAGACGTTACTTTTGGACATTCCAGGAGGATATCGATACATGACCCGTTCCCAGATGATCGAAACCGTGGCACGTAAGACCGGCTTTACTGAAGCTCAGGTCGAGACCACGATGGATGCAATGTTTGACCAGATCGCGGACTGCCTGCGCGCTGACGAAAAGGTGACCATCGCCGGCTTTGGCCGCTTTGAGATGCGTCCCCGCAAGCCGAAGGCTTACACCAACCCCAAGACCAAGGTCTCCAGCCAGCTGGAGTCCACCTCCATCCCCGGCTTCAAGGCCAGCGGCCGCTTCAAGCAGAAGCTGGAGGCCGGCAAGAAGAGCGTGGAAGAGACCGCCTGATCCTGCACACTGAGAACCGTACCCGTGACCCCGGGTGCGGTTCTTTTTGTTTGCCCAAAACTCTGCTGTGAAAATGGGATATCGGAACGCCCGCAGGCGTTCCGATATCTCGAAATTCAAAATCATTTTCCGCTGAAAATGCCCAGAGCGCAAGCGGAGGGCATTCTAAATCGTCCCGCCCTGTGTGCGATGAACGGCATCTTTTGGTTTCTCTGCTGACAAGCGCGGCATTTCATGCTATACTTGTTGCAACGAGAAAAAAACGCCACAAAGAACGGAGTTGTCCAAATGCTTTACAGCGAGTTGCAGTGCAGCGAAGCCATCCACAAGGCTGTGGAACGCATGGGCTTTGCCGAAATGACCGAGATTCAGGAAAAGACCATCCCCCTCATGCTGGCCGGGCATGATGTTATTGCCAAGGCACCCACCGGCACCGGTAAGACCTGTGCCTTCGGCATCCCGGTGGTGGAGCATATCCAGCCGGAAAACAAATATCCGCAGGCTGTTATCATGGCCCCCACCCGGGAGCTTGCGCAGCAGATCGCCGAGGAGCTGACCAACCTCACCTACTTTATGTCCGAGGTGCAGGTGGCCTGTGTGTACGGCGGCGCTAATATGGAAAAGCAGGCAAAGCGTCTGGCCGAGGGCTGCCAGATCGTGGTAGCCACCCCGGGACGGCTGATGGACCACTATAAACACCACAGCATTGATATCTCCCATGTGACCCAGATCGTGCTGGACGAAGCCGACGAGATGCTGAACATGGGCTTTTATAAGGATGTGCGCCATATCATCGAGATGATGAAGGCGCGCAAGGCGCTGTCTATGTTCTCCGCCACCATCAGCCGCGAGGTGATGGATATCGGCTGGCTGTACCAGCATAACGCCGAGGAGATCACCGTGCAGCCCCGGGAGGAGAGCCAGCCCAAGATCACCCAGTATATGCTGGAGACCTCCGGCCGCAACAAGCTGTCGGATCTGGCACAGATCATCATCGGCGAGGGCTACAAGCGGGTGATGGTGTTCTGCGATACCAAGTTCAACACCGCCACACTGGCAAACCAGCTGGCACGGCTGGGCTTCTCGGTGGACTGCCTGCACGGCGACCTCTCCCAGAAGGAGCGCAACCAGATCATGCAGGCCTTCCGGGACGGCAAGCTGGCCATTCTGGTGGCTACGGACGTTGCCGCTCGCGGTATTGACGTCTCGGACGTGGATGCCGTCATCAACTACGATGTGCCTAGCGAGAACGAGCACTACACTCACCGCATTGGCCGCACCGGCCGCGCCAAAAAAGAGGGCGTGAGCTACCTGTTCTATGTGCCGGAGGAGAAAAAGCGTGTGCAGGAACTGCTGCGCCTGACCCGCAACACCGACCTGTGCACCCCGGTGCACTTCGACTTCAACCACGAGCATATTGTGGTAGAGAAAAAGCAGGACAACGCCGACCGTTTCCAGATCAAGTGCTATTTTTAAAGGAAGGAGCTGCTGTACGACCTTGTGCGGCGGCTTTTTTTGCAAAAAGGCTTGACCTTCCCCTTTGTGGAAGGTGTAGAATACTCCCGTAAGGAGGGGGTCGTGACCCATGAAGATCAACGAAGTGGAAGCCGCCGTTGGCGTGACCAAAAAGAACATCCGCTTTTACGAGGAGGAGGGGCTCATCAGCCCCAGCCGGGAGCCGGGCAACGGCTACCGCAGCTACTCGCAGGCGGATGTGGAGCGCCTGCGCCGCATCAAGCTGCTGCGTAAGCTGGACGTGCCGCTGGCAGAGATCCGGGAGATGCTGGAAGGGCAGCGCACGCTGGCCGAGGGCATGAGCCAGCAGCTGGAACGTCTGCGCAGCCGCCGCGCCGACTTGGAGGAAGCAATCGGTTTCTGCACGCTGCTTCAACAGGAAAACGGCCCTCTGGAACAACTGGATGTGGAGCAGACGCTGGCGCGCCTGACCGCACGGGAAGAACAGGGAGTGACTTTTGTGAACATTGAACGTACCGACCAAAAAACCCGCCGCATCCGGGGTGCCTGTATCGGTGCCGCCCTTTTTGTGACCATGATGGCTTTTGTAATGGCTATCATGGGCTGGGCGGTCTACACCGACCCGCAGGATGCCCCGCCGCTGCCGCTGCTGGTGGTGATGTTCGGCATCCCGGCGGGCTGCATCGTAGGCACCCTGAAGGTGCTGCTGGATCGGATCGAAGAGATCGGAAAGGGAGAAGAAGATGCTTATCGTAACTATTAACGAGATCCCGGGCAAAAAGCTGGAGGCGCTGGGCGTGGTGCGGGGCAGCACGGTGCAGAGCCGCAACCTTGGCCACGACATGATGGCTGGCTTCCGCACCCTTGTGGGCGGCGAAGTGACCGACTACGCAGATATGCTTACCGAAGCGCGGCAGATCGCCACCGGGCGCATGGTCAAGGACGCCGAAAGCCTTGGCGCGGATGCCATTGTAGGGATGCGGTACGCCTCTGCCAGCGTCATGCAGGGCGCGGCAGAGGTCATAGCTTATGGAACGGCGGTGAAGTTCGTATGACGGTAAAAGAAAAACAGGGCTTCGGCCTGTATTTCCTGTTCGCCTTCGGCATGGCATGGCTGTGTCAGGTGGGCGGCTGCATGGCACTATTGCAGCAGAATAATGCGGTGCTGTATCAGCTGGCGCTCATCGTTACTATGTTCTGCCCGCTGCTGGCTGTACTGCTGGTGCAAAAGTTCTGGCTGCATCAGCCCACCGGCATCAGCTGGCGGCCCCGCCTGAAAGGCAACGGCAGGTATCTGCTGGCGGCATGGTTCGGCCCGGCGGTGCTCACCCTGCTGGGTGCGGTGCTGTATTTTGCGGTGTTCCCCTCCCGGCTGGACTTCTCCGGCAGCTGGCTGGTAGCCGCCTACGGCGGCGAGATGGACGCGCAGACCCTGCGCAGCCAGCTGGGCGTCTCCACCCGCAGCTATCTGCTGCAAAACGGTCTGTTTGCGGTGCTCCTTGCTCCGGCTATCAATATGTTCCCCGCGCTGGGCGAGGAGGTCGGCTGGCGCGGCTACATGATGCCTCGCCTGAAAGAGCGGTTTGGTCTGCTGAACGGCCGTCTGCTGGGCGGTGCTGTATGGGGCGTCTGGCACTGGCCGCTGATGCTGCTGGTGGGCTACGAGTACGGCACCAACTATCTGGGCGCACCCCTGCTGGGTCTGGTAGTGTGGTGCGTGGTCTGCTTTGCCCTGAACACCCTGCTGGATATCCTCTATGAGAAAACGGAGAGCATCTGGGTGCCTGCCATTGCACACGGCGCGTTCAATGCCGTTGCGGCGCTGCCGCAGGTGCTGGTCACCCCGGCGGATGCTTATTATAATGTACTGGGTCCCATGCCCATTGGTCTGATCGCTGCGCTGCCGATGTTGGCAACAGCAGTCTGGCTGACCCTGCGGGAGATGAAGCAGGAAGAAAAGAACTGAATTACAAGGCAACAGCCGCTGCACTTTTTGTGCGGCGGCTGTTTTTGCGCAGAAATGGTGGAAGAAAGGTCAAAACATCCCCTGAAACTGAGCGAAAAACTGGATGATGTATACAAAGCGCAAAAAAAGGCGAAAAAAATGTAAAAAAGGCTTGCAAAAGTGGTTGCGGTATGGTACTATATGTGAGCGCCAAGCGCTGAGACAAAAGAATGACTTCTGAAAGCTCAGCAGGAAGCCCTTGAAAAGAACCAATGAACGTTCAAATGTTCCGGTTAGCACCGAGAAACTACTGAGCGATTTAAGTTCAGAAAACTTCAAAAGCTTCTCGCTGAATTTGTAAAATAAACGCAAGAGAAAACGCAAGAGAAATCTTAGCGACTTCTCTTGCGTTATTTTTTTGCGCATTTTTAGGGAAAGCGAGGAAAAAGCAGGACATGGCAAAGCACATGACCCAAGATGACCGCAAGACGCTGGAAGCCCGGTACAATGCCGGGCAGAGCGTGGCGGGGATTGCAAGGGCAATGCAGTTCAACTACTCGACCATCTACAAGGAACTGAAGCGCGGCGACACCGGTAAGATGGATGCCAATGGCCGCGCCGGGTACAGCGCAGTGCTGGGACAGCAGCGCTTGTACAACAAGAAGCAGCAGCTCAGGTATTGGGCTGACCGCCCGGCGGAGTAAAAAGGATGGGAGAAGTATTCAAGCTGAACCATTGCTACAACGTGGACTGCGTTCCGGCAATGGAACTGTTCCCGGACAATTATTTTGATCTGGCCGTTGTAGATCCTCCGTACTTCTCTGGTCCAGAGCGTCGGGGCTTTTACGGCTCCAAGGTAAGCAAGATAGGCGTACACCGGGACTATCCGATTTCACCGGCATGGATCAGGCCGGGACCGGAGTATTTCAAAGAACTGCTCCGCGTTTCCAGACACTACATCGTGTGGGGCTGCAACTACTTTGATTATAAGTTTGCAACCGGGCGGATCGTGTGGGACAAGTGCAATGGAAGTTCCAGCTTTTCAGACTGCGAGATAGCGGCGACCGATTTATTTACATCGGTGCGATTGTTCCGCTATATGTGGTCCGGCATGATGCAAGGAAAGAGTATTGCGGAAGGCGGCACCATGCAGGGAAACAAATCCCTGAACGAAAAGAGAATCCACCCGACCCAGAAGCCGGTTGTCTTGTACGACTGGATATTCAAAAACTATGCAGAGCCGGGGCAAAAGATTCTTGATACTCACCTTGGAAGCGGAAGCAGCCGCATAGCAGCCTATGAAGCGGGACTTGATTTTATCGGCTTTGAAATTGACCCGTTCTATTTTCAACTGGAAGAAGAACGATTTGCAGAGTATACAAGTCAAACCAGCCTGTTTCACATGGAGGGAGGCGAAACGAAAAATGAAAATTGAAATCACTGGCGAGGCAAAAGAAATTGCGGTCTTTGCGCTGGAACTGCAAAGGCCGCAACCGTTCAACGTCCCCAATAAGGAAGCGCTGTCAGAAGAGCAGATGCGAGAATTTACTCACTATCTGGAGAACCATCATCCTCAAAATGAAGAACCCCACTTTGCTTGAGGATGTCGGAAACCATGTGAGCAACGGTGTCAGGAATCGAAGTTGCGAGATAGGCAAGGGCAGAACTTTGACCGCCGGATCGGTATGCTTCCTTTACTCCTTTGTTCAATTCGGATTCTGTCTTTTCGACAATGGCAAGGACAATCTGGTTATATTCAGAACGCTTCAAAGAAATCACCTCCTTTCCGTGCTCATTGTACTACAGGAAAGGCTAAATGCAAAGAGAGGACAAAATGATGCTTGAAAAACTCCACCGAGGAATCAGCAGCTTCAATAAGGCGTTCAACTGGCGGCGATTCCGCCGCGATGCGTTGCACCTGGGCGAAAGCCTGCTGGTGTTCGGCGTGCTGTACGGCATTTTCTCAACCCTGATCTGGGGCGTTTGCTGGATCTTCAAAATCAATTACGACCCGGATCTTGTTGCCATTGCATGGGCGGTGCCGGTGCTGCTGGACACGCTGGTAAACAAGGCTTACGACTGGAACAACGAAGTCCGGGACTGGGACTGACAGAACCGGAAAGGCATGGGCAGACCTACCCGCCCACCATGCGGCTGAACTGCGAGGGAAAGCCGCCCGGCTACCGCAAGGCCGGGGCCTTACCTGCTGGGGGCAGAAAGAATACGGCAGGGCGGTCCGCATGGGCAGGAGGAGCGGCATCATTTGTCCGACGCCGCTCTTTTGATATGGTACAGCCAGTGCAGGAGGGGGTGCATTCCCTTCCGTCCGGTGCTAACCCCGGAATGTACCACCATTGACCGAATATTCACGCAGCACAGAAAGGACAAACAACATGGGAGAAGATTACAAGGCAAAGATCGAAGTAGTGCTGAATAACGAGGATCATGTGGAGATGTACCTGAACGGCAAAACCACTACCCTGCAGAATATGGCAATCAGCGCGATGACGCAGACCATCGCACTGGGCGCGGACAGCTGGGATGATGCAAAGCTGCGGTTGGTAGAAGCTGTTTTCGCCCTCCCGCTGGCGCTGGAAAAGGCGTGGAAAGAAAAGGAAGCAGACAATGCCGCAGCCACCGACAAGAGCGCGGCTGCCGATACTGCCCAGGATGCCGCGCAGAAGGCGTAAGGGGGAACGATCATGGACAAGAAACTCCTGAAAGAAGAGTACAAGCGGCTGCTGACGAAGGCCATTGAAGGCAGACCGGGCGGCATGGCATTGATGATTGTCCTGGAAGAAACGGACTTTTACAACTCGCCCGCCAGCGCAAAGCATCACCTGAACGTCCCCGGCGGCCTGCTGCTGCACTCGCTCAACGTAGCGAGGGCTGCGCTGGAACTGTGCGAGAATATGCCGCAGTTTGCGAGGTGCGATAAGAACGCAGTCCTGACCGCAGCCCTGCTCCACGACGTTTGCAAAGCCGGAAATTACATCCAGAAACCGGATGGAAGCTATCAGTATAGAGATACGGATTTGCTGGGGCACGGTGAAGCGTCCGTAATCAACATTCAGCACTGGATCCACCTGACGGAAAAGGAAGTTCTGGCAATCCGGTGGCACATGGGTGCCTATACCGGAGAACGGGACTGGAACACTCTTAGCAAGGCATACGACAGATACCCGGAAGTCCTGTGCCTGCACATGGCTGACATGATCGCAACGCACATCATGGAGGTAGGAGAGTGAACGGGCGCGCTGCTTACATAGATCTTCCGAGCGGTAAGAGAATGGAACTATCAGCAAGTATACCGGATATCGAGGAAGTGCCGGGACCTTTGTCGGACGAAGAAAAAGCACTTATCGAAATGCTGGAAAATGAGTTTGAAACATTCGTTGCAGAGTTTTACACAGGTAGGCCATTGTGGAAAAGAAGAAACCTCAACATCCCAGAGCGCTGGGAAGTAGTGCAGGACAAACGCCGCAACCCTTCCCCGCTTGGGCGGTGCAGCTACCTACATAAAGCAAGGAAGGTCAAGAGTTTGGCAAGGAGCGTACATATTAGAATTGCCCCGCACAGGGGCGCAAAGAAGAATGACGTGGAACAGTGCAAGCACACGTTCAAAATAACCGATACCCGATGTGCGCCTTGTAGCGGTTACAATGTGGAGTGCAAGCACTACGAGAAAAACGATGCTGCTGATACAAAGCATAGTTCTTCTCTGGCGTAAGATAAGCAGCCCTGCACCGCAGAAGCGGGGCTGCTTTTTATATGGCGCAGAGCACTTCTTATAGGCGGAAGCGCTGCGAATGGGGTCAGACCCCATCTGCGCCTTGGTTGTTTTCCATGAAAGCCGGGAAACTTTGAAACCGGTTGCCCGGCATAGCGGAATGGTGCTGTACAGCAGCGTCCTCCTTTCCGTTCAAGCCCGGTGAAAGACCGGGCTGCCATTTCCGCGAAAGACGCACCCGCATGGAGTTGACGGGAATGGGCGCGCCGCAGCATGAGCGCAGAAATGCTCTGTTCAATCCGCTCAGGACAAAAGCGGTAGGCTGTTGCCGCAGCCGCCCCGCCCGGTGCTCTCTTTACCGGGCGGGCTTGATATGCGGACGCATAGAGGATGCACCTGCTTCTGATAATCCCCCATGAACAGGCGAGCCAGTTCGATGCTGGCCGTCCGTGCAAAAAGAAAAGAGGCCAATATGATTCATCTGGGCGACATAACAAAGATACACGGCAATGAAGTAGAACCGGTGGACTGCATCACATTTGGAAGCCCATGCCAGGATCTGTCCATTGCTGGGCACAGGACAGGGCTTGCGGGAGAACGGTCTGGGCTGTTCATGGAGGCGGTTCGGATCATAAAGGAAATGAGGTCAAGCACAAATGGATTGTATCCAACTTTCGCTATTTGGGAAAACGTACCAGGAGCCTTTTCCAGCAACAACGGAGAAGATTTCAGAGCCGTGCTGGAAGAGCTTGCCCGCGTGGAACAGCCAGACGCTATTGTTCCTAGACCTCCGAGGGGGGGCAGATGGAGCAAAGCCGGAGCAATCGCAGGAACTGGATGGAGCATTGTTTGGCGACAGATCGATGCTCAATATTGGGGAGTTCCCCAACGTCGAAAGCGAATCGCTCTTGTCGCAGATTTTGGAGGCCAACGCGCCTCTGAAATACTATTTGAGCGAACGGGCGTGTCAGGGCATCCTGACGAGGGCATCCCGACGTGGAAAGAAATTGCCGGACTTACTACAAACTGCTCTGCTGGAAATGATCGAGTGGTGGCAGAGGGGGGGGCGGAACGCAGCCTACACCTTGAAAATACGTTCGGGATGCGCAGGCGGCGGCAAGGGTGCGCTGGTGCAGACGGAGAAAACCGGGACGCTACAAGACCAGACGCTTTTCAAATTGATTCAAGAACCGACGTATTGTATTAGCGGCAATACAGTAGATAGAGCGACAAACCAAAACGGAACAGGAGTAAGAGAGAATGGCGGCTTCACCGTGAATACGGTTGATCGCCATGCCGTGGCGTACAAAGTTCAAGTCTTAAACGACCAGGGCGGCGGCAAGATGGATGTATCGTATGACGTGGTGGGAACATTGAGGGCAAATGCAAAAGGCCATGACCCGATTGTTCTTGATGCACTGCCGTTTGACACTACACAACTAACCAGCCCGCAGAACGGAAGTAACCCGCACTGGGGCGACCCGTGCCATCCTTTGGCTGCAAGCGCGCATACGCCATCCGCCGTTGTGAAAGTGTTTGATGCACGAGAAAGTGGCGACGGCCAGATAGTGCCGACAATCACGGGCGACCACGAGAGCAGGATCACGGATTATACTGCTATTGCGGTTGATCTGTACAACGGGGCAGTGACGGGAAATACAGCCGCAGCCATTACCTGCCGAAGCACAGCACCAAATTCGGGGCCAAAAGTAATAGAAAGCTACGGAATTGGAAACGGACAGGCTCATTCGTCAGTTACAAAAGAAAAGTCTGGAACATTGGACACGATGCACGACGCGCAGGCAGTTGCAATAGAACACGCTGGCTGTTTGACACCGTGGGATGTCCAGAGCCGCAGGATTTTTTCTGAATACGGGAAATGGCCTGCGTTGTATAGCGGAGAAGGCGGCGGACACGGATATGTGTTTACACTCCGATGGATTGTTCGCCGTCTAACCCCTATGGAATGCGAACGACTGCAAGGCTACCCGGACGGGTGGACGGACATTGGAGAATGGACGGACACCAAAGGAAAAAAGCACAAGGCAGCAGACAGCCCGCGGTATAAGGCGCTGGGAAATAGCATTGCTCTTCCGCAATGGTTCTGGATCGCACAGAAGATGAAATCATACATGGGAGACGGCGCAAAGCTAGGCAGTCTGTTTGACGGCATCGGCGGATTCCCACTGGTATGGGAGACTACATACGGAACTGGAACTGCCCGGTGGGCATCGGAAATTGAAGAGTTCCCAATCGCCGTTACGAAGAAGCGCTTCCCGGAAAGGAACGAACATGAAAATTGATGTAGGAAAAATCGCTCTGGTGGTAGTCCTGATCGCTGGCGTACAGACGAACACGCTTTACCACAGAATCAACGATCTGGAATGCCAGCGAGACATCTACAAGTCCCGGTATGAGGACTGGGAGGGCGTGTCGAAAGAAATTGCGGGGTATGCAGATACCCTGCGGGATTCGCTGAAAGCGCGGGATCGGCTGGACGGAAAGCTGCTGGTAGAGGATGCAGGAGATTTCCTCTGCACAGCATATTGCACCGAAAAGCGGGAGCACATCTGTGGTACTGGAACGGGAATTACCGCCAGCGGTGCGCCGGTCGAAGGCGGAGTGACGGTAGCAGCAGACCCGGACGTTTTCCCGTTCGGAACTGTCCTCTACATTGAAGATGTGGGCGTGAGAATCGTTCAGGATACCGGCGCCAGCGTCAAGGGAAAGCATCTGGACGTTGCCGTTTCCGGTAGCCATACGGATGCACTGAACTGGGACGGCTACGGCCGGCACAGGGTTTGGATCATCCGGGAGGCGGAGTAATGGACAAAGAACAAATGGCAATTGCCCGCCTACAGGACGCTGCAAGGCTTTCGGAGCATCGGTACAAGAAACCGTTAATGGTCACATACTCTGGCGGCAAGGACTCACAAGTGCTTGTGGCTCTGGCTGAACGTGCAGGAATCAACTTTGAGGTGGTCAACAGCCATACCACAGCAGATGCGCCGGAGACGGTATATTTCATCCGTGAGCAGTTCAAGGCGATGGAAGAACGGGGAATCAAATGCTCCATCGTCATGCCACGCTACAAGGACAAACCCGTGTCCATGTGGACACTGATTCCGCAAAAGCTGATGCCGCCGACAAGACTTGTACGCTATTGCTGTGCCGTTCTCAAAGAAAATACTGGCCGCGATAGATTTATCGCTACCGGCGTTCGCTGGGCTGAATCAACAAACAGAAAGAAAAACCGTGGAACGATGGAGTTTAGCCATCGTGACAAGGAAAAGCGCATCATCCTTATGGGAGACAATGATGAAAAAAGGCAGCTTTTTGAAACGTGCAGCATCAAGGGCAAGATGACCGTCAATCCGATCGTGGACTGGTCTGACGATGATGTGTGGGACTACACGCACGGCGAACACTTGCCTATCAATCCGTTGTATTGCGAAGGGCAGAAGCGCGTTGGCTGCATCGGCTGTCCTATGGCCGGTAGGGGGGCAGACAGCGTGAGTTTATGCGCTGGCCCGCCTACGAAAAAATGTACATCTCAGCGTTTGAACGAATGCTTAATATCAGAAAAGTAAAAGGTTTGCAGTGTGACTGGCAGAGTGGCATGGATGCTTTTCGCTGGTGGATGGAAGATGATAACATAAGCGGGCAGTTGAGCATGGACAATCTGATGGGGGAAGAACGGTGAGAACAGAAAAGGAGAAGCGGAAATGGACTGGGATGATCGGGCAGTGATTGCAGATCAGACTTGCATTTTGCGAAGTGATAAATGTTTCAAGGAGAATCAGAAATGAAACTGCCGGAAAAGAAGTACGCGGTGATATACGCAGATCCGCCGTGGAGTTACCGCCAGCATGGAACTGGACCCAAAAGCCGGGGCAACGCAGAACAGCACTATCACACAATGGATGTTGATAGCATCTGCGCATTGCCGGTCGGCCGGCTTGCGGGGGGGGGGGCAGGGCTGCGCTCTGTTCATGTGGGCGACATTCCCAACCATCCCGGACGCACTCCGGGTGATGGAAGCGTGGGGATTTACTTATAAAACCGCCGCTTTCGTCTGGATCAAGAAATATAAATCAGGAGGGAACTTTTACGGCATGGGCGCATATACCCGCGCAAATGCGGAGGTGTGTCTCCTGGGAGTGACACCGGGATTCAAGGCAAAAGAACTGGTAAAAAGTCATGCGGTACATCAGGTTATTGAATCGCCAATACAGGCGCACAGCGTAAAGCCGGATGAAGTCCGCCGTAGGATTGTTGAATTGCTGGGCGATGTACCGAGAATCGAACTGTTTGCCCGCCAACACGCAACCGGATGGGATGCGTGGGGAGATGAACTTGAGTAATTGGAGGAAAAGTATGGAAGGACTTGTAAAGACACTGGGAACCTTGCTGTTTGCACTGGGCGTGGCGCTGTGGGCAGCGGTGATATTTTTTGTGCCCGCTGCGCTGATTAAATACTGCTGGCTGTATCTGTTCGTATGATGAGGAAGGAACTTCTGGCGGCAAGGAACGTTCTCTGCAAAAAGATGCGGCAGAACTTCCTGCCGTGCGCAAAGTGCCCGCTGGGAAAGATCCGGGACGAGGGCGCGGCTTGCAGGGATAGCGTGCTGAAGCACAAGGCGGAGGCAGAAGAGATTCTAAAAACAGAATAGCGAACTCCACTATAAAGGCCGCCCGCCGCGGCGGTCTTTTTTATGAGCATGGGAACAGGCCCGCACCCGGTTCAACTCCGGGATTGCCCAAAATCGGAAGGAGGACGCACCAATGCAAAGGTATTATATCCTGCTGAAAGCAACCGGTGAAAGCGGTATGCCAGCGTGGCTGCCTTATAGGCTCACAGCAACCAGCGCAGAGCTGGCCGTTGAAAAGGCAAAAAAGATGGCAGGAGATCACTACCGAGAGTACAAGACGTTTGAGGTTCAGGTAATCGAAAATGAAGGGAGTTACAAATGAAACTGGCGGCAATCGCAAAACTTATCAAGGCTGACGAGTATTGCAAACTCTACAAGGCACTCTTTCGCGGCGACACCGGATGCGAGCTGTACATCGGCACGAAAACGGCAATCTTTCCGTTGACCGGATTCCCGAAGGCACAGAACGAAAGCGAGTTGGCAACACTTCTGGGTATCAGCAAGAGCGAGTGGGCGGATATCCAGTTCGGCGCTGAATGTACGGATGACGCTCTGCGCTTTGATGGCATGAATCTGGATGACACGGCAGACGGTGAGGTGGACTGCGTGACTGGCAGAATCAGCATCCGGTACTGTGGGAACGATCTGATCCCGATGATTGATCCGAACCACAGGACGGTAGGCTTTGTGGATGCAAAGCAGATCCTGCCGGTGGCGGATGAAATCCGCAAGAGCGGGTATTTCAAATACTGTCTGCGACAGATGGCGAGCGGCGGCCGCTACTATGTTATCAAAGACGGCATGGTGGTGCGCGGCGCTGTGCTCCCGGTGAAGATGGAACCGCTGGCAAAATCCGAACTGCGTGGACTTGCCGATATGGTGGCAAAAACGGCGGACGTTGCGGACGTTGAGGATTTGAGCAAGCGGGAGGGCGAAGAAAATGCGTAAGACCCTGAAAGCACTGGCGCTGACAATCTGCGCCACCTCACTGTGCGGAGCACTGGCGGGATGCGAAGCTGACAAAGCTATGGAAACAGACGAAGATCCGGTCAAGACGGTGTATGTCTATTCGCCGGATGGCACGTTGCTGGACAAAGGTGTATGCGAAGAAAGTTTCTGGGATTGGAGATGGCCGGTTGTTTCGGTAAATGTCAACGGGAAAAAGTATGAAACGGGCTGGGCCAATGTGGTTTTCGTGGAGGAATAACATGGACGCTGTGAAGAATGATGTGAAGCGGCTGGTCAAAATTGAACTGGCTGCAGCGAACAGGAAGTTTCGGATGTTTGCAAGTAACCACGAGGGCGTGGCTGTGATCCAGGAAGAAGCCGTGGAAGCTGCACGGGAAATGGATGGGCTGCATCGGGAACTGAACGCAATGTGGATGGGCGTTTACTCCAACGATCCGCAGATCTCCACGAAGGGCGTGTATGACCGGGCGGTTGCCCTGGCCGTGGAGGCTATTCAGGTAGCGGCAATGGCGCGAAAGTTTGAGCGTAGCCAGCGCCGGAACTGGCCGGGAGCGAAGGAGCCGCACTATGACGAAGAAGAAAAGTGATGCACCGGCAGAGGTCGAAACCATTACGCTGACCATGAGCCGCCCAGTGGCGGAGGCTGTGCAGACTGCCTGCGAGTGGTACTTGCGGCTGCACATGGGGCAGTTCTGGGATCTGGCAGACGATTTGTGCTTTGCAAAATTCTACTCGGACGCGGAAAACAATGCGTTTCAGAGCGAGGAACAGCGTAAAAACGCTTTTAATGTTGCAATAGACCGCAGAAATACCATGCTGCTAGAAATGGAACGGCTGTATAGCAGATACGTTCTCCCGGCCCCGACCTCAGACGTAATGAAGGCGCCGTACCGGGCAGAACAGGTATGGCTTGTTATTCGCCACGCCCTGGCATGGCATGACAAGCCGGAGGGCGACCAATGGAATGTGTGCTTTGATAAGCCGCTGAACCGCAGCGACCAGCCGCAGCCCAAAATTGAATTGAATCCGGTTCGACCTAAAGGCTACAATGAACTGATTGAAGTTGGAGATCTGGTTTATTCAAAAATATTAAAGACAACGGGAACGGTAATTCGTGGCAACCGGGATGAAAATGTTGTTGCTGATTTTGACATGAGAAACGGATCACTCAAAAGATATGCGTGTGAACCGAGTGATGTTGTTCTCATTGAAAGAAAAAGTAGTTAGCCATGAAGTACAAAACGGATGAAGTCCGGCTTCAGCAGAACGAAGAAAGCAGAAAACGCTATCACTGGTACAAAGACCACCACATTTGCGTGAAATGCGGACAGGCGGAAGCAGTCCCGAACAGAACAAAATGCGACGTCTGTCTTGAAAAAGATAGAAACCTCCATCGCGAGAACTGGAATAACGTCCGGGACGTTCGGAACATCTATGCGAAAAACCGGAGAGTTAGAAACAAGAACAAGGGAATGTGCGCCAAGTGCGGGGCAAAACCGCTTTGGGGGAACAGCACTTCTATGTGCTACGACTGCATGATTGTCCAGAGAAACGCCACAAGAAGGTGGAGGGAACCAAGAGAACTCAAATGGCGGGAAGCTGGACTTTGCGTTAGGTGCGGCGGAGAAAGAAAACCGGGCTTTATGGTCTGCAGAAAGTGCTATGACATTCTCTACAAGCAGCTTGACTACGCAAGAACCTGTATCAGTGAGGAAACGATACTCCGAAAAAAAGAATGGGTTTCGCTCCATTATTTCAACAAGCCGTTGAGGTACAGAGAATGCAGACCTTGATTGATTTCGCAGACAAATACCTTTGTCACGTTTTGCCGACCTTGCTAAAAGACCGCACAACGGGGCGAAACATCATCTGGGCGACAGATCCGACACCGGAAAACTGGTGCTGCTTTTCGGACGAGATCACGCTGAAGCAGGTGGAAAGCGCCGGGATAGTCCCAAGAGTTCTGAAAAGAATCGAAAGCCAGAAAGAACGAACCAGAAAGAAAGCAGAGGTTTTTACTCCAACGTGGGCCTGCAAAAAGATGGTAGACCTTGCGGAAAAAGACCTCGATGTAGACAACTGGGAAAACTTCATCAGCAAGACCTGCCTGGAAGTGACCTGTGGAGAAGCACCCTTTCTTGTGAGCAGGTATAACACTGTAACGGGAGAACCAATTCCGGTGCCGGATCGTATTGGCCTGCTTGACCGGAAACTAAGAGCGATTTCCCAAAATATCCGAAAGTACCCAGATGGGAGAAGCGGCGCCAAACGGATGGAACGGACGTATAACCGGTACAAATGCGGATACGGTGCGCTATATTTCGGCGAGGCACTGAAAGCATTTTCAAGTACATACGGGTATGAGTGGCAAGGCGACAATCTGCTTTTGGCAAGGGCGAATTTGCTGCTGACCTATTGCGAACACTGGCGGCAGTATTTCAAAAGAGAACCAATCAAAGCACACGTTGAAATCATCGCAGAGATTGTTTCGTGGAACGTCTGGCAGATGGACGGGCTTAAAAAGACCGTGCCGGGGACAGATATTCCGTGCAAAATCTATGACTGGAAGAAAAACGAGGAAGTTTTGTTCAAAGACATTGGAAAGGAGAACGACGAATGAAGCAGCGGATGATAAATTCGATTGACTTTGCGTTACAGCTGCGCACCATGAAAAGCTGCTTGCTAGGGGCGCCTGGATGCGGGAAAGACCGGGCGAAGATAGTCGAGATGGTAGAGAAAATGCTCTCTGTCGCTCCGACAGTCGAACCGGAAAGCAATCTGTGGTGGCGGGATGTGAAGGTGGAACTTCCACCAAGGCATCACACGCCTTGTCCGCGCGGAAACAACCCGGAGTATGCAGAAGTGAGTGATACGGTCTGGCTTTACTACGAGGATGGGAACCAGACGGAGGGCACGCTGGAAGGCAATTCGTGGTTTGACGATCTGGGGCGCTGCGTTTCGGAGAATCCGGCGGGATGCAGAGTTTCACACTGGATGCCGCTGCCGGAACCACCGAAAGGGACTGACGAGAAATGAAATACAAAGCGGAAGTTGTAGCCTACGAATCTTACGGGGAGGTTTGCCTGGGAGAGTTTGAAGTCGAGGCGGACAACGAGGAAGAGGCTGACACGGTAGCACGCCGCGCAGCCAAGAAGCTACACCAAAACCTTGAAGATTTCGAGGTTATGAAGTTGGAGAAAGTGCAATGAGACAGAACGGAGCAATGTTTATCTGCAACCGTTGCCGGGAGCAGGTATTTGCAGAACGGTTCGATGATGGTCGGTTTGACCAGAAGGCACTGGATGGGTGGGCGCTTGAAACAAGGGACTTCTTTGGAGTTGGTGACTTGTGCCCGAAGTGCTTCAAGGTGTACCGCGAAACGATGGAACGTTTTTATACGGGAGGCAAACGTGGAGCCTGAAAACACCTGCTGCACCTGCTATTACCATGACGCTAAAAGCTGGTTCTGCTATAACGGCCTGTCACCGAAAGGAACGGAGAACACAGACCCAGAGGATACCTGCGAGTCTTACGAAAAGAGAAGCGAGTGCGAAAGCTAACAGCCTGAAAATAGCAAGCCCGTCGTAAAATTGCCGCCCTGACGAGGCGGCAAGGGGCTTGTATGTGTAACTTAATCTAGCGACCACGGAAGAACACGCCGGGGAAAGCGGGGGTCAAGGGGGAGAAAACGAGGGCGGGTCTGTAGGGCTTGACGGAATGGGAAACTTAGAAAGACCTGCCCGGCGTTGTATCCCCCTTGTCCTGCGAAGCCGTGGTGTGTTTGGTCCACAGAAAAGAAAATCCCAGTAGAACTTTGCGGAAGGAGGAAGTGAACGGTGCGGGCATGGTACATTCGGGAGCAGAAACACATTCTCGGAACATCCGATTATGCAGAAGTGGATCTCTTTGAAACAACAGACAAGGAACACACCGCGAGCACCCGCCGCAAAAGAGAGCTGGCGACCTCCATTGCGCAGCAGAAGTATAACGACATGATAGCAAGGCGGTATTTCTGCCAGCTGGCCTATACGAATTTCGGGGAAAGCGACTGGGCAGTCACGTTTACATACGACCACGACCACCAGCCGGCGCCCGGAGATTTTGACCAGGTAGACCGGGACTGGACGAATTTTACCCGCCGCTTGAAGCGCTTCTGCAAAAAGACGGGGCGGGAAGCATCCAAGTGGATGCAGGTTGCAGAGTACAGCGTGGTGGACGAGGACGGGAAAGTTACCGGCAGACACCACCATCATGTGATCCTGCAAGGCAATCTGACATGGCAGGAGATCAAGGACTTGTGGCGGGACAGCACCGGGCGGCCGATGGGGCTTGTGAAAGTTGAGCCTATCGACCTGACCTGTTCCAGCTTTGAGCGCCTGACGACCTACATGACGAAAGCTCGCGCCCGTATCCGGCGCTGGCGGCAGAGCCAAGGGCTGCAAAAGCCGAAAACCCCGCGCCCGAATGATACCAGATGGAGCCGCAAGCGCTTTGACGAAGCATTTGCCCTGCCGGATGACCGTGAATACTGGGAGAAAAAATACCCCGGTTATACCCTGCGCGAGTGCGAACAGCACATCACGGGGAACAACACCAAGCACCTGATCGTGAAATTGAAAAAGAAGCCGGACACCCGGCGGAAGAACAGGAGGAACCAGCCATGAGCGCCAGACTGGAACTGGACGACCTGCCGCCGCGCTACCGTGCGCAGGCAGAGGCTCAGATAGCGGCAAGACAACGGGGAAAGTGCACCCATGCGCAGCCAATGGCGGAGGCTGCAAGCGCTGCCGGGCGGTTGAGCAAAACTTTTGATTCCTACGGAGAGTATGTGTATTACATCGGCACCGTCTTGCCCGGCATTCAGTCCGGGAAAATCGTGTCAGCAGAACCGCACCCGAAGTGGACACTGCTGCCGGAGGAAGAATACTGCGCGGTGAAACTCCCGGCGGCGCATTATACGGCGGACTATAAGCTCACCTATGCAGACGGACGGGTGGATGTGGTCGAGATCAAGTCGAAGTTTACCCGAAAAGCACAGCGGGATTATATCTATCGCCGCAGGCTTTTTATCGACCTCATAGCCAAACCGAAAGGCTGGGGCTTTGTCGAGATCATCACACCAGACACAAAAGCAGAAACGAAAGAGTGGAAGCGCCTGGCTGAACAGGCGGGAAAGGAACAATCATGGGAAAAAGCAGAGCAAGGATGCCAGCATTCTACCGGCAGAGCATCCAGAACGCGGTGAACCAGCAGATCAACATCAGCAAGTCGAAGCGCCGAACCATGCTGAACCGTGAAGCAATCGGACAGGTTGTTTCGTACTGCACCATTGCAGCGGCGCATGATCTCTGGGACTGGGGCGAGAAAGAATCCACTATCCTGACCCTGAAAATGAACAATGCTGCATCCAGGTACATTCTGGATCTCGACAAGTATGGCACCCCGGAAGCCCGGAAGCGGCTGAGAGAGCGCACCGCTCACCTGATGCCGGAAGAGTTCTGGCTCTCGGCGGGTGATCTGGTAGGCTCTGAAAAAAAGTTACGCATTCTGGCGGAGCGCCGCGATGCCGCAAAAATGATTATCCGCTTTATGGCGGAATCGCTGGAAGAAATGGGATACACCCCTGAACAGATCGAGGCTGTGAAGAAAGAAGCCAAGGCGAACTATGCCCAATTCCTTGAATGGAGCAAGGACGGAGAAGAGGTGGCCTATGACCGTCTGCGCCGCGTCATTGAGGACATCTACGGCGTAGGTGCCATGGTGGAGCGCGTGGAGGGAGAAGATCCCATTTTCGGCAAACCCCTTTTCAAGAAAGATTTTTGAATTTCGGGAGGATTGAACAGTGAGGGTACACGAGGCGGAGGCAATTTTGAAATATTACGCAGACATCCCGCAGCGGATTGAGATCATCCGCCGCCAGTGTGCCGCGCTGAACGATGAAATAGACCCTATGCGGGGCATGGGTGCAGATGGGATGCCGCACGGCGGATCTCACGGAGATAGTACCGCAATGATGGCGTGCAAAATGGAAGAACTGGGCATTGGTGAACGGCTGCGCCAGCTGGAACAGCAGCGGGCGGTTTTGCTGGGAGATCAGCGTATCATCCAGGGACAAATGAACAGGCTGGACAGTGGCCACAATATGATTTTGACCGAGTTCTACATCAGCCACAAAAAATGGCATGAAGTGAAGCAGAAAGTTCCGTACAGTGTGCAGCACTTGAAGTACCTGCGGAACGTGGCTCTTGCACAGCTGGGCAGCGGTCTGGAACGGCTCCCGGAGTGCGGCGCTTTATTATCGCGTGCGTTAAACGTGCGCGAGGAACGCTGCCGGGCGGATGCCTGGGCGGAGGGCGATATTATCTTATAGGCAAGGCGGCCTGTGGAACCTCATGCACAGGCGCTTCCGCAAAATCGTGTCCACCATCCGCAGAAAAACAAACACGACTACCCCAAAAATCCGAAAACAGGCATAGAAATAACCCGGCGGGCAGTTGACCTACCGGGTTTCGTACAAAGGAGACTGAAATGGGAATCAGGATTGAATTGAAAAACTACATTGAGAAAATCATCAAGGAAAGAGCGGCCAGAAAGTGGACAAGAAGAAAGGCCGTGAAAGTTCCAGATGGTTTGCCACACATGATTGCTTTGGATGATCGCACTGACGATGAACTGACGGATGAACTGCGCTACAAGTGGAGTTTTTGCCCGATAGTCACCAAGGAAAAAGAGGGATACGTTTCTATGTTTGTCCCCGGCGGAAATGTAATTCGATTCAAGGATAAGGAAGCAGCGCGGCTGGTCTTTGATGCCATCATGCAATCATTCGATGGTGGAGTATGACAAAGGAACTTCAACGGTTTCTGCGCCTTTTAGAGGTATCTTCCCGTGATGCTTATAGGCGATATACTGACGAACAACATAGTCCAGCTGTTCAAACGAAAGCTGATGCTGGACAATAACGTGCAATGCGTAACCGACAATTCGAATAAGATGTTCAAGCCGCCCCTCTTTGTTCAAGACAAAACGGGCAGTTCCACGACGTTTTTCCTACATAACAGAATCCTTTCAACACTTTAAGCCCGTCAGGTCATCGACCCGGCGGGCTTTTCATTTTTTGTGATTTACTTTTCGTGCGGCTGGTCATCCGGCGGAGCGTTGCGCTTGATGATGATCTGCGCCTCGTTGGGATCACGGCCTTCCTCTACGTTGGCCTGGGCAATATGTTCAGCCAGACCTACCGGCAGACCGTTTTCGTCCAGCGGCCCAGTGTAGCCGTCGTAGTCCACGATGTTGATGCAGGGCGGTGGCGGGACGGTCTTGTAATACCTGCCGTCCTCATAGTTTACATCCGTGACGTGATCCCACCAGGTAATGTCACCGTGTTCATCCTGGGCGGCTTCTGCGGCGGATTTTGCTTGCTCTTCGGTGAAACCATCGAAAGTAAGGCGGGCACCGTCACTGAAAGCAGCAACCATTCGCCACGGTGCAAAAAATTCTTCGTGTTCCATGCAAAACCTCATTTCGTGAGAGAAAATGTATCAAAAAAGCGGGTTTTCGTGATTGAATTAAACTTCTTGAAGCCGGAAAGATGAATTTCGTGGTTAAAAAGCTGCTTTTCGTGGCTAAGACCGGATTTTTGCAGATAAATTGCAAATTTCGTGGTCAAAAAGTAAGATTTCGTGAAGTAAGATTCTTTACTCCGGGATGTAACCATTCAGGCAGCGATTGAAACCGCGTTTCGTGAGGGCATCGGTAACTCTGTCCTCTGGGAAGTAGTAAGTGGACCCGTCTGCCGCGGGCACAGCCCCGGCGGGATACTCTGCGCCGGTATACCAGTCTGTTTCCGTGTCGTACTTGCGGTGCAGGTACTTGTAAACGTCGCGCTGGGCTTTGTCGAACACCTCAACGAAAGAGAAGGACGCACAAGGCGGCAGCTCTTTTGCCAGCATGGGCGCGTTCTGCGCCAGCCATGCAGCCATTACAGTTTTAGCTGCATTTCGTTTCGGCTTGCCTTCCCGGTGCACCAGATCCAGCAGCTGCACAACAAGGGGTTTGGGCAGATCGTTCAGCACTTCTTCCAGCGGGTAAGGGTTTTCGTGCAGGAGCGGCGAGGTGCGCAGTTCCGGCACAAGATCGAGTTCGTGGCAGGTGATGGGCTTCTGCCGGTCATCTACGCGCTCGCTGGTGTAGCGCAGCATTTCCTTGATCTCGTTCTGCGCTGCATCGGAAAGCTGCTCCACCAGGTCGAGGCAGTCTGCAAAACTAAGCTGCGCTTCGTTCCGTTCGCCGGTGCTGCGGCCGGTCTTATAGGCTGCGTCAATGATACCCAGTTCCATAGCCAGACGGAAAACGTGCTTGCAGGGCTTTTTCCGGCGCACAAAGTCGTTGCAGGTGCAGCTTGCAAGGCTGGTCTGGTACGGATCTTTGCCGGACCCGTAGAAAACACCGGTTTCGTGTTCCTTGTCAATGCTGATGGGACTGGTCTTGCTCTGCTGGGCGCTGGCAAGGCGCTTCTCTTCGTCCGCGTCTGCTGCGTGCTCTGTCCATGGGCCAAATGCAGGGATCATAGTCATAAGTGGGAACCTCCTCGTCAAATTTCGTTACATCAATGATAGATTAAAACGCAAATAAAAGCAATAAAAATACAAGAAGATTTCGTGACGGAATACGAGAATAACCCCGGCGGGCTGCCGGGGCTGGCTGTCAGAACGGCAGACCGGTATAGTTGCGCATGGAAATGGCATCGGCGGCGGGCACCAGCATATTGAGCAGCTGCCGATATAAAGCCGGGTTTGCCGCACGCTGGGCGCGGAAGTCCTCCAAAAACTGCGCCTGTGCTGCCAGATCGGCCAAGTTTTCGTCATCCACGTTGTAGCATTGGCATTGATCCGGCCCGGCGGAGTATATCCAACATCGAACCATGAAAATACCTCCTTTCTGTTTCGTGATGTTCCCGACGTAAATGTCGGGAAGATGGGGCGGGGTTGCTTTGCCCGGTGCAGCCCTGCCAAAATATCCGGCTTCGTGTTAAGCGTTCAGCTGTAAAAACGTGCTCTGCGTGGGGATCAGGTGCCGGGTGAGGGTGTCGGTGTAGCTGGCCTCCCCCTCGTAGCTGTCAACCACCCGGCGGTCTGCGGCGGCCATATCGTGATAGCTCTTTTTGCCGTAGGTGGGCGGCAACCAGCCTTTGCGCTGTCCGGCGTAGAGGTTGAAGGACTTCAAAACGTCCGTGTTCGTAAACTCGATGTGGCAGGTGCCTTTCTTGTAAAACGTGGCGGTGAAATAGTGCAGCTGGATCTTCTGGGTCTGACCGCTCTTTTCGGCGGCATCCAGCACGGCGCGGAGTTCGTCCCCATTGTAGGGCTTGCCGTTCGTGTCCAGAAAGTGCAGCACCCGCTCGATCTGGGCAACATGGCCTGTTGCATTGTACCGGGGGCAGAAACGCCCATCGTATGTATCAAAGGCGTTGCAGCGGAAAATGACCTTGCGGTTGATCTTGTACGCGGAGTTCGTGCACCAGCCGTTGTAATAATGCACGTTCTTGCTGTACTCGTCGTTATAATGCAGGTTCGTCCAGTCATCGAACAGCTTTATAATTTCGTGGTCGATGCTGGAAAGAAGATTTCGTGAAATTTCTTCCCGGACGGTCAGAATGTTGTACGCGCTGAAGTCGTAGCCTTCAAGCTCTTTGATTCGCTTCTGATAATCCTGCTGCATTTCGTAGGTCATCGCATCGAACAGCTGCGGCATTTCAAACAGCTGTTTCCAGTACATCCCGCGCAGTTCCCGGATAGCGTCGTTATAAGATTTCGTGAAAGCCATCACGGGGTTTTCTTTCTTACCAGCGCCGGCAGAGGAAAACAACGACTTGATTCCGTTGTACTCTTCATAGATCCGGCGCACACCCTCTGCGGCGGCGTTGTACCGCTCAATGGCTGCCGTGATGGGGTCGGAAGATACCAGGGCGGCAAACTCCGGGTTTTCTTTCAAGCGCTCTGCGGTTTCGTTTTTCAGATCCAGCCGGATCCGGCTCACCGGCTCCCGGTCGGGAATGTCCACCGACACAAGCGCAACCTCCACGCGGGCGGCGCGGCGGGCGTTCTTGAAAGCGTCCGGGTAATACTTCACTGTTGCGTGCAGCGCTTCCAGCCGTGCGGCCAGCTCTTTCCGTTCGTTGGTGCAGGGGTTGCGCAGGGTTTCGGCGTTGAGCAGACAGCGCACCTTGCCGCCGTCCTGCATGACATCCAGCGCTTTGAGCAGGTGCGCGGCACCGGCGGAGAAAGGCGGATTCATGACGATTGCGGCGTATTTCGTGGTGGGGCGGAAGGTCAGAAAGTTGTCATGCACCACCCGAAAACCGTCTTTCTTCAGCACGGCGCGGAAGTCGCTGGAAAGCTCGATGCAGTCAAGCTCTGCGCTTCGTGCTTTTTCCTTGTCGTAGTAGTCAACCTCGCCGGTCTTGTGGTCGTGGTGGACGTTGAACGCCAGAGCGTGGACCTGACGCGCAAGCGCTCCATCACCGGCGGACGGTTCAAGGATGGGTTTCGGGTAGGTGGTGAACCCGGATTTTACTTCCCGCAGGGAGAAAACCATATCAAAGGCCAGGCTGTCCGGCGTGGGGTAGAAGTCCAGGGAATCGTTTGGGGTGGTCATCGTGTAAACCTCTTTTCGTGTTTCGTGATATGCCCGGCGGAATGCTGGGCGGTGGGGCGGGGCCGCTTTATCCGGTGCGGACCCTGCCAGGGCATCCGGTGCAGGTCATGCAAACAGGCGGTTGCATACCTGCTGTATTTCGTCGTTCGCCTTCATCGGGGCAATGAGCACGGCCACGGCGGCGCGTTTTGGGTCTGCGGTGTCAGTTGCCAGGATGGGCGCAAGCGGGTTGTTGCTGCCGTGGTAAACAAATTCGTGATGATCCACAAAAGCGTCATACTCCGAATCTATCATGATGGGCCGGGATCCATCGCGGAACATTCGGAACGTGCCCCAGATCTTGCCCTTCATTTCGACTTCCTGCAAAAGTGAAGTGCGCTTGACCTCTTCTTTGCAGTCGCTCAACTTCTGGAACATCTGCGCGGCAGTCAGCTGGTGCGGATCGTTGACCACAAACCCGTCATCGCTGGAAACGATGGTCACACCATCGGCGGGGGCTGCCTGCATGGTCACGGGCTGGATCACTTCCGGGTAAAGGACGGCGGGCAGCTTGAACGCTGCATAGCCGGTGAAGATGTACACGCTGCCGCCCTGGCAGGTGATCCGCACGGCGTTGCGGTTCTTGGCTTGGCCTTTCAGATAGGCGGTGATCTTCTTCACGTTCAGGCCGGCGGGGGTGATGGATGCTCTTTTCATATTGCAAAAACTCCTTTTCGTGTTTCGTTCTGGTTTTCGTGCCCGGCGCTCTGCCGGTGCGGTGGGGCTGGGCTGCTTTGTGCCGGTGCAGCCCTGCCAGAGCATCCGGGGGCGGATCAGGCGGTGAGCAGGTAGCCGCGGCGGGCGCAGATGAGGCGGAGGCGGGCGGCGGTGATCTGCTGTTGCACCTCTGCGGGGTGGCCGGTGCACTCTGCCTTGCGGCGCAGCGCCTGAAGGGTCCACTGCTGGCGCAAAACCTCGTTGATCTGGTCGATGACGCTGCTAAACTTCTTCATGGTTCAAACTTCCTTTCGTGTTTCGTTTTGTGGCGATCCTCCCGGCGGGGTGCCGGTGGGAAGTGGGGCAGGGTTGCTTTGCCCGGTGCAGCCCTGCTAAAGTTTCCGGTTTCGTGGTGGTGGATCATGCCAGCAGCCCGGCGGCGATGCTCTCAAAGTCCAGCTGTTTCACCGGCGCTTCATCCAGCACGGCCACGGCGGCGGGGGCGCTCTTGGCGTCCTCTACGGCCTTCCGGGTCTTGCGCCAGGCGTCCAGCGCGGCGGCCTGCGCCTTGCGGTCCGTTTCGGGCACGGCGATAAACGCGGCCTTTGCCTTGCGCTCTGCCTGCTGTGCGGTGCGGAGTGCATCCGGGGCGGGCTGTGCGCTCTTCTGCGGGGCGCTCTTCGTGGCGGCGGGTTTCTTTGCACTCTTCGGTGCGGCGGGCTTGCTGGCCTTCTTTGCGGCCTTCTTGGCGGGCAGCGGGTCAACGTGGACCAGCTCCGGCAGTTCGTGCTGCTCTTCGGTGATGATCGGGGCGGCGCTGGCGGCCTGCTCTGCGGCGGCCTTGGCGGCTTTGCGCTGATCCGCCAGCATCTTGTTATAGGCGCGGATCTCGTCCAGGCTCTTAAAGCGTCCGGCAGGTGCGGGGCGGCTTGCTTCCACCTGGCCGATGTGGAACAGGTGCGCAGGGGCCTTGTAATAGTTCCCGTTGTCGTCCTGCTCTTCGGCTGCCTTGGTCAGCGCGTCCGGCTCCTTGCCGCTGCTGCGGGTCTTGCGGGGGCGGGTGTCCAGCTTCCAAAGCCGGGTATCAATCGCGGCCTTCTCGCCGGTCTTGACGCTCTTGCCGCGCTCCTTCCATTCGTGGAACGTGTGGAACAGGCCAGCAAGCAGCAGCTTTTCCAGCTCTTCGCCCTGCTGCTCTTCGGGCACGTCCTGGAAGTGAATCTCTTTGCCCTTGGCGGCGATCTGCTCCGGGGTGTAGGCCAGCGCCAGGATAGCGCGGCGCTGTTCCGGGGTGTGATACTTCGCGTTGACTTCGCTGTAAATGATCTCGTTGTTAGTCATGTGTAACGCTCCTTTGCTTGTTGTGTTGGTGTTCGTGATGATCTCCCGGCGGCTGCCGGGGTAGTGGGGCGGGGTCGCTTTGCGGTGCGGCCCTGCTAAGGTGTCCGGGGCGTTCAGCCCAAAAGAGCGGCGGCATCCTGCCAGGTGGGGAAGGCGTAGAACGTGCGGCGTTCGTCGTTGGTGTTCTCGTTGGTGATCTGGGCGGCGATCCGCTGCCCGGTGCGGGGGTCCCATCCTTCCAGCCGATACCCGGCGGCCTGCAGGCGCTGGGCTGCGGCGTTCTCCTTGCGGTTCCGTTCGCGGATCTGTACAAGTGTCATCATGGTGCAGGCTCCTTTCAGTGGGTCAAGTTCGGGTTATAGATGGCGGTCACTTCATGGCACTGGTTCCGGCAGGTGCTGACACCTGCGAACGGGCACCCGGCGCAGTCGTCGCTTTCGCGCTCCTGCTGGTTCAAAACCTGATCTTCACGGCTGGCGGCTGTTGTCATGTTCTGCGCTCCTTTCGGTTCAATCTTCCACGCTCTCGCAGTCGTGGCAGTAAAGTGCATCAATAACGCGATCATCGGCGTAGTTGTCCGGGGTGCCGTTGGCATCAACTACCAGCTGCACCCGGTCGAAGATGTGCAGATCGGTTTCGGCGTCCACCAGAAAATACCAGTCGTCCCCGTCCAGTGCATCAGTGCACCAGACTTCAACCGCGCCGTCATCGGTGGCGGTCATGCCCTGCACAATGGCCGGGGCGATGTAGCGGCCCAGGGGGCCGGGGGTGTAGGGGCAGGCGGCTGCCGCTTTCGGTGCGGTGCCTGCCAGCAGGGCGGCCACCAGCGCGGCGGCGGTGGTGATCTTCTTTGCAAGTTTCATGTTCTTTGCTCCTTTGCTTTTTCAGTTTCACCCGGCGGGCTGCCGGGGCAGTGGGGCGGGGCCGCTTTGTTTGAGCGGTGCAGCCCTGCCGGGGCATCCGCTTGACTTTACCGCCTGACGGTGGTAAAATCATTGCAAGATTGGTGGATCAAATCCCATCTTGCTAGGCTGTCAACCGTTTGCCCGGTTGGCGGCCTTTTTCTTTTGCCACTCTGCCAGATAGGCGGCCCAGATGGCACGCTTCAGGGCGGCGGGCAGTTTGAAAAATTCAATGCTCATGGTTCCGATCTCCTTTCTTTAGATTTGCCCTTGCGGGCTGGGGCTGGGTTGCTTTTCATCGGTGCAGCCCTGCGAAAGTGTCCGGCGGCGGTTTAGAAACCCTGTTCTTTCATCTGGCGGAGAATGTTCTGGTAGATTGCTTCCCACATCTTGACATTCCGCACGGCGGATTCATGTGCAGCCTTGCCCGCTTTTTCATCGCGGGCTTTCTCTGCCCAGTCGCAGACCACGAAACCGACACTTGCCAGAACGGTTCTCATATCCTCAGTGTCAAGGGTGATCGTCATTTTTTCAACGTCCATAATGTAACCTCTTTTCTCTTTGCTTGGTTTCCTTTGCTGTGATTGCATTGTACCATGCAATGAAAGAACTGTCAAGCATTGTACCATGCAATCTACTATTTGCACAAAAAACATTGTACCATGCCGTCAAAATTGCACATGGTACAATGCCGCAAAATATGGTATAATGGCTCTGAACAGAAAAGAGGTGAAGAGAATGCCCATCAATGAAAAGAAAAAAATAACGAATAACCGATATTTAGCAAAGTGCGCACAAATCAACTTGAAACCGCCAAAAGCAGAGGCGGAAAAAATAAAGGCGGCAGCAGCGCAGGCCGGGGAAAGCGTACAAGGCTATATTTTGACCGCCACACGGGAGCGAATGGCCCGCGACGGCTTCCAGCCGCCCGCAGCAGATGACCCCGGCGACAGCGAATAAAACCAGATCGGACAAACGCAAAAGGCAGGACAGGCCACACGGCCCGCCCTGCCTTTTGTGCGTTCTGCGCCTGCTGGATGATCTGGAACGGCTCCGGCTGCACCCGTGGCGCTGGAACGTCTGCGGCTGGAACTGTGCAGCCGCCACCGGTGCCCGGCATGGATCCGGCGCACACTGGGCAGCAGCGCCGCCCCGATGACCGCGGATCACACCCGGCCCGCCGCCCTGGGAGATCGGCGCCGCCCCGATGACCACGCGGCCCACCTTGCAGCACAGCGCCCCGCCGCAACACCGCCGCACCTGCTCCGGCCTGTCCTGCCAGATGACCCCGGCCCCGGCGCTGCCTTGCTACCATATAGGATAGACAGCCGCCCCGGTGACGGCGTGCCCTGGGAGATCGGCGCGGCCCCGATGACCACGCGGCCCACCTTGCAGCACGACAGCCCCGCCGCCCTGCTGCACCTGCACCGGCCTGCCCGATGACCGACGCCCCGGCCTACCTTGCTACTATATAGGATAGACAGCGCAGCCCACCGCCACCAATGACAGCCCACACCGCCCGATGTCAAGTCTTGGACAACTTTTTTCACAAATAAATTTGAAAAAGGCGCAAAAAAATAAGTCCCACAAGGCTTTCAATCGGTTTTGTGAACCAATTGAGCCTTGTAGGGCTTATCTGCTTCTATATAGTATTTGTCTTATACTGCCTGCAACGGCGTGTCGTCTATTACTCTCTTGAACTGCTCTACGCTCATATTAGCATTCTCGGCAGCCTGCTCGATTGTAATGCGGCCTTTTCTCACCTGCTTCACAAGCATCCTGAGTTCGCCTCGTTCTTCGCTCTCGTTTATCATTTCCTCAACAGCTTTGCACACATCAATCGCCTCCGCGTCCTCTGGAATATCCCGTATCATAATCACTTTAACACACTGCAATAAAGTTATTCATTCATACCATGCTTTTGATAAATCCAAACAAGAATGTCCGTAGTCATTCTAATCATCATTAGTGCATCCTCGTTCTTAGCTACTTCTACTGTTCCCTCTAATCGATGCGTTCCGTAGTCCGACAACATGGAATATATGCTGTATATAGCCTTTGTTTTTTTATAAGACCCCTCTAAATTTTCTTCAAAAAAATCTGCTATATCTCTTTTTCCCATCGCCTCAATCTCATTTTTTATTGAAGTCATCTCGGAAGCATCTGCAGACTGCGTTCCCGTGAAGTCGCCAGTTAATGTTGCCATGCCGAGCATCCATTTTGCTTTTTGAAATGGGACTCCTTTATATTTAGAAAATATTCCCGTCAACGCCGTTCTGCATGATTCAATTGCAGCCCCTAGGTCTCCAGAAGAAAACGAATTCAATGCACTCTCATAGGCTTCATATACATCCTGATATTTGCTTTTTAGCCACCGCTCCATTCCAAAAGATTGAATGATCTGATTTCCTTCATTCAAATATGGTTCAACTTGAAACTTAGAAGAATATTCATCGACTTCCATTGAAACGATTTGTAAACCCATCAGGTTGTATAATTGGCGCAACTTATTAAAATCAGCTGCAAAACGTGCTTCATCGGACAAAATAGTTCCCGGAATGTAATTTCCCAATTCCGTCAATAACGAAATGATTTCATCTCCTTTCCTCTCATTCAATAGATCTTCAAATATTGAATTCAATCCAACAAAAATTCTATATGATTCAACAGGATTCTGAAATCTCCCATTATACCAGTACGGTTCAAGATACTCTCTGTACTTATCGTAGTATGCTCCCAACCCCACGCATTTCAAAATCATCTCCATTTGACCTGTTTCCATTTTCACAAATGGGGGTTTATCATATACTGCACTTATTTTAGCTAAAATAATTTCTTGGTCGTTGTTCATTCTATTTTCCTCACAATACTATTTATACGTGGTTATACATAAGCCCCACAAGGCTTCAATCAGTTGCAAACCAATTAATGCCTTGTAGGGCTAATATTTCTAATGCTCTATATAATTTCCGCTTTATACAGCCTGCAGCGGGGTATTTTCCATTACTTTCTTAAATTCTTCAACCGTCATTTCAGCATCTTCAGCAGCTTCTTCAACCGTCACGCGGCCTTTTCTCACCTGCTTAATCAGCATTCGCATTTCACCGATACCAATGCCTTCTTCTCTGCCTTCGGCCTTGACACCTTGACTAAGATTGCACATAATAAGCACCTCTCTTTCCAGTTCTTCGCTCATTGCAACGCCAAACTCTTCTTCGAGAATTTTCTTTTTCTCCGTAGCTGCTCTTGACGAAGAAAGCAGCACATCCAGAAACTTCAAAATGCCTGTATAGTTTTCTGTATCAGGTTTTCCCAGACAAATCGTTACCACGCTCATCAGATCATAATTTTCTGATTTCTCGGCAGCGTTTCCAATCAATTGTTCTGGTCGAATCGAATACCGCGTAAGCGTATTCTGAAATTCATCGGACGGTTTTGTACAAACCCATATAGAATACACTTTTCGGATTTTTCCATACTCAGACTTTTTGAATATCGGCCCGTGCTGTGCAGAAATCATTCTGCTGCAATAATAGATTGCACGTTTTGTCAGTGGGTATCCCGGATTAAAAGCAGTCTGCGCTTCCACATTGATAATAAGACGAATCACATCCTGCTGTGCTGCATCATTCGCTGCTGTCGGAGCAATCGCATCAAAGCGAACATCATAACGCACCGTTCCCTCAGTCAGCGTAGAATCCTCATTGTTGCTTCCAGTTATTACTTCAGGAACTTTCGGAGGTCTGTTTGTATCATCAACGTGAACGCCAACCGTGCCAACCTCTGGGGTTCCCTCAATATACTTTTCAGCAATTTCGTCTATGGAACATTCACTGTATTCATCTACGCAGCCCTTCATAATCTGCGCCAAAATCTGTTTGTTCGCCAGCAGCTTTTTGGCGGTCTTATCATAGTCCGAATCAAACTCTGTCTGAGTTATCGTGTGGGCAAGCTGATTTTCTACCGTGTTTTGCTTTTCCATCGGCATTCACTTCCTCGCAATAGATTCAACAAGAGCGTATAAGCTCTTATTGTACTTTCATCTTACCATAAATCGCTCCTCATATCAAGCTGTACAACTCCCTCAAAATCCTTAAATTTTTACGAACAGTTGTCCATAATATAACATTGTCGTTGATGTTATATCATGGGCAACCGCTTGATGCTGCTCCCCTACCGTGCTATACTTATCCTATACAAAATCATCAAGAGGGAGTGCATTGCCATGAACAAAAGACTTGTCGCCTATTTTTCTGCCAGCGGTGTTACCGCAAAAGTTGCTGAAAATCTGGCAGATGCCATCGGTGCAGACATTTTTGAGATTCAGCCGGAAGTTCCTTATACCAAGGCCGATCTAAACTGGATGGACAAGAAATCCCGCAGCACCATCGAAATGAGCAATCCGAACTCTCGCCCTGCCATCGCCACCAAACGCGATAACATGGACGAGTATGACACCATCTTTGTCGGTTTCCCTATCTGGTGGTATGTTGCTCCCACCATCATCAATACATTTCTGGAAAGCTACAATCTGAAAGGTAAAACGATTATTCCCTTTGCCACCTCCGGCGGCAGCGGCATGGGTAAGACCAATGAAAAACTTGCGCCGAGCTGCCCCGGTGCAAAGTTGCTGCATGGTAAGGTGTTCAACTCCTATTCCAGCAAAGCCGACCTGTCTGCATGGATAGAAACGCTGAGCCTGTAACTTTCACATTCCTGCGGAATGAAATGCCCGCCTGGTCGAGAAGATTTGCGAATCCTCTCCCCCAGACGGGCATTACTTTTATCATTCGGCCTTATTCCATAGTGAAAACCAGAGCACATCCATTATACTTCTGCTTAATTGTCTTATTTTCTCCTCTGAAACGGCTTTTTCTATATCACCATGTCCCAGTAGATTTCTATTGTAGGTAAGATCATCTTCTTTATACTTTCTTCTTGGCCTTCTCGTTAGTTGAAAGCCTATCTGTCTATCTTTATTGGCCGGATTATACACTTTTTTTATGTAATCAGTGACTTCCTTCTGTGTGTGTTCATTCGTTACTTGCCCTAAAAGAATTTCATATTGCATCAAATATCGAACAAAAATATCATCAATACGCATCGTGCTAAAAAGCAAAGGATAAACTTCGTCTGCTTTATCCTCTGGAACTTGTTTTTCATACATTTCCTTAAAATAATCAGCATTGCACTGTATTGCACACGAACATTCAGCAGAAATCACCAGTGTACTACTGAACTCATATTGAGCTTTCTTGCTATTGGGATTGAAAATCTGCAATATTCCCATAGAAAATTTAGACACATAGACATTCGGATTTCCATATAAGTTCACCAAAAAACGCTCAATTTTCCGTCTGATTGTCTGCTTTACTTGTTCGTCGATTACACTATCTTCTTTTAATAGTACTTTCAGCCCAGTAATTTCCAGTCCTTCTTGCTTTAATTCGATTTGTATTATTAAATCGTCTTTTACGCAAAATGATTTTTCTTCTTTTGCAACGATTCCACTTATTCCTTGAATTTTATATTCAATATAAGGGCATTTTTCAACATCAACCATTTTATAACTCCTACCCTATCACATAGCATCCTTACTATTTTGTATGATTTATTCGTGCAATTCCAAGGGCAATCCATCCGGGTCAAAGAAAAAAGTCATTTTCTTTTGGGTGTAACTATCCAATCGAATCGGTTCACATTCAATTCCCATCTGTGCAAGTTCTGCCACGGTAGTTTCCACATCATCTACCCGGAACGCCAGATGCCGCAGACCACAGGTTTCCGGCCTGTTTACACGCTTGGGCGGGTTCAGTTCTGCAAAAATCTCCAGTTCAATCGCATCGGCTCCATCACCGACACGCAAATCCAGTTTCCAGTCGTTCCGCTCCTTGCGGAAGTTTTCTCTCACAACTGCAAAGCCCAGCTTGTTCACATAAAAGTCTCTCGCTTTTTCGTAGTCAGAAACGATAATTGCCACATGATGAATCGCCACCAATTTCACTGTCTGTACGCCTCCCTATTTTATATGTACCATATCTGCCGAAGCATTACTGCCGCCAGTTCCAGAAGTACCACCACGCCGCCGACCACCTGCGGTATCATAAAAATCACAAATCCACCGATCAGCATTTGAAGTGCTTCCATCCCCTGCGACTGCTGCATGAGGTACGAAAGAATCGCCGTTGCCAATAGCACACTACCCAGCAAATAGAAAATCCATGCCGAACAATGATGCAGGAATACTACAAACCACTTTATCAGCCACACAGCAAGGATCAGTGGCAAGGTCATAATCACCAGCACCAATTTTAACAGCCATCGAATTGCTTTCATAATGTCCTCTTTCCGGCTGTTTTGTTGCCCATATTATAACATACTCTTTGATGTTACAACATGGGCAACGCAGCCTTTTTTGAAATTCAGTCTGTGTGTAGTGCTTTTACAGCATTCTGGATGCTCTGCTCATATTTGAACCGTACCACAATGCGCCCGCCATCATATACAAAGACATTTTCAATGAACGCCGACACCATACTTGCCGTAAGCCTAGTGCCATTCAAAAAGTTTTCTGCCTGCTCTGCCGCTGCGCGCACAGTTCCCGGCACAACGCTCTTAGTGGATTCTTCCGCTTTGGACTGTTCAATTTGCTCTTGCACCTCTGAAATTCGTCTATCACATTCCTGCTTTTTCTGCTTATAAGTATCCAGTGAGAGCGTTCCTGCTGCATATTCCTCATACATCCGCATTTTCTCTCCTTTTAGATTTTTTAGTTTCTGCTCCATCAGAGTTTTGCGGCGGCTTGCCTTTTTGTGAGCTTCCTTCAATCCCTGTTCTTCTTTTTGAATATCGCCATAGAGGGAATCCAGCAGGGAGAGTTCCTTTTTCAGTGCTTGAAGAACCGCATTTTCAATATCACTGACCTGAAAGACTTCGGATGTACACTGAGTTTGTCCCACAAGTTCCAGTCCTTCTCTGCACCAGAATGTTGGAACAGCCTGTTTGAAATTGTGCGCCATCACTCGCCTGCAATTTCCGCAGCGGACTTTTCCTTTCAGCGGGAAGTCCACGCCGCCCATCAGCACTTTATGGCTGTTGCTTTTTATGACAAGCTGCGCCTTTTCAAATTCTTCCCGGCTGACGATTGCTTCATGGGTTCCCTCTGTAATAAACTGCTGTCCTTTGGGGACTGTTCGGACAATGCTTTTGCCAGAAATCAGCGTTTTGGTTTTGCCCAAAACCATCGCCCCGGTGTACACATACGCCGTGAGGATTTTCCAAACGCGAGAACTGTCCCA
>NZ_JBBMEO010000015.1:0-47599 GCF_040096515.1 Faecalibacterium tardum
GAGGGGGCGTTTGCCGCCAGCGGCCTTACCGCGCCGAACTGCCTGCTGAACATCATGCCGATCAGCTCGGTCAGCACGCCGTCCTTGGTGCGGAAAATATTCTGGAACGACCCGGCAGAAACATCTGCTTCCTTTAAAATTTCTGCCACCTTGGTGTTCGTGTAGCCTTTTTCCAGAAAAAGCCGGACACAGGCGGTCAGTATCCGCCGTTTTGCTTCTTTGCTGTCGTATCTGCGCGCCATTGGAAATCATCCTTTTCTATAATTAGTTTCTAACCCAATTATATATTGATTTGAAAATTGTGTCAAGTAAACTTTTAAGGGCGTATTTTGGGCAATTTACCAGTTTTCAAAAAATTGACGCATCTCATGGGGATGCGTGACTGCAAGAGCAAGTCGGAAATAGAGAAAGAGAAATGCCCACTTGCTCGAGAACTTCTCAGGGGAGTGGCCATCTGCGCCGACCCGAAGCTGGCTTCCAGCGTAGCGTTGATCACCGACGGACGCTTCTCCGGCGCAAGCCGCGGCCCGGTCATCGGCCATGTCAGCCCGGAGGCTGCGGTGGGCGGCCCCATCGCACTGGTAGAGCAGGACGATCTGATCCAAATCGACGTGCATAACCGCAAGCTGGCCATTGTGGGCGTGAAGGGCGAGCCCAAGACCCCCGAAGAGATGGACGCCATCCTCGCCGAACGCCGCACCAACTGGAAGCCCAAAGCACCCAAGTATACCAAGGGTCTGCTGAAGCTCTACTCTCAGCACGCCGTCAGCCCCATGAAGGGTGCATACATGGAGTAAACCGCTCCACATAAATAACAAAATGTAAACTGCCCGGCGGGTTTTGCCGGACGGCTTGGATAAGTGTAACCAAAAATCACGAAACGGAGGAATTTTCTATGACAGCAGTTGCAACGCCCGATGCGGCACGGCTGGTTTTTGCGTCTGCGTGACCCGGTCACGGAAAAGCGGGCGGCGTATGGGGTATACTGATATTGTCAGTAAAACACAACACCCATTCAGGAGGGAAAAAATATGGCAGTCATCAACATTACCAAGGAAAACTTTGCACAGGAAGTGCTCCACAGCGAAAAGCCGGTTCTGCTGGACTTCTGGGCCAGCTGGTGCGGCCCCTGCCGGATGCTGAGCCCCGTGGTGGACGAAGTAGCCGAGGAGCGCACCGATGTAAAGGTGGGCAAGGTGAACGTGGACGAGCAGCCGGATCTGGCGGCGCAGTTCGGGGTGATGAGCATCCCCACCCTGCTGGTATTCGAGCAGGGCAAGCTGGTGCGTCAAGCCGTGGGCGCCCGCCCCAAGGCCGGTGTGCTGGAGCTGCTGGGCTAAATTATTGTTTTGAAAAAGGGTACAGCGGAGCGCCTGCGGGCGTTCTGCTGTACCCTTTTTTACGGAAATGGCGATATCAATTCAAAAAAATCATCCACGCTTCTACAAATGGAACCACAAAACCAAAGCAAAAGAAAAACAAAAGATCCAGCACGACCTTCATCCATCTGGCAGAGCGTGTACCGAAGGACATGGCATGGATGATGAAAAGGTTGATCTCACCCCAGCGGCGATAATAGCCTGTCTGTTCAAAGCTGTTCCAGATCTCCAGTGATAAAAATTCAATGCCAGCACACAACGGGAAAATGACGAGAGAATGCATCCAGCCGTCTGCCCGAAAAGAACCATCGCCAAGACCATACCAGTGCACCGCAATGGTACCGGGGCAAGCCAAAACACCCCACAAGGCAAGCGCAATGCTCAGCCCAAGCAGGGCGGTGCGCACGGAATGCCAATCTACGGCGTGCTGTCGGCGCAGCATGGTAAAGAAATCTTCCAATTGGACGGTCGGTGCGGCATCGGCTTCTTCTGGGGCGCGGCAGTGCATAAGGTCGGCAAGGGTCAGCCCCAGAGCATCTGCCAGCGGTTCCAGTGTGTTGATATCCGGCAGACCGATGCCCCGTTCCCAGCGGCTGACAGCCTTGTCGGTAACGTGCAGCTGTTCAGCCAGTTCTGCCTGTGTCATCCCCTGCGCTTTGCGCATCCGGCTCAGATAATTTCCGAAGGTTCTGGCATCCATTTTATCAACTCCCTTGGAAAAAGCATAGCATAAGGCCGCACAAAACGCAATCGACGCTCTGTTTACCCGGACAAAAAGTGTTTGGATAGCTTGAATGTAAACAGCAAAGCGCCCACCCTATGGTTCGAGCAGAACCACGGGGCGGGCGCTTATTTTATATGGAGTTCAGAAGAAAAATGCGGGATTCAGCTTACAGCTGGGGGCCTGCGGAGACCAGAGCCTTGCCGTGCTCGTTGCCCTCGTACTTAGCGAAGTTCTTCACGAAGCGGCCAGCCAGATCCTTTGCCTTCTCTTCCCACTGAGCGGCATCTGCGTAGGTGTCGCGGGGATCGAGGATGGCGGGATCGACACCGGGCAGAGCGGTGGGAACCTCAAAGTCGAAGTAGGGGATCTTCTTGGTGGGAGCCTCGTTGATGGCACCGCTCAGGATGGCGTCGATGATGCCGCGGGTATCCTTGATGGAGATGCGCTTGCCGGTGCCGTTCCAGCCGGTGTTGACCAGGTAAGCCTTTGCGCCGCTGGCCTTCATCTTCTTGACCAGCTCCTCAGCGTACTTGGTGGGGTGCAGCTCCAGGAAAGCCTGACCGAAGCAAGCGGAGAAGGTGGGGGTGGGCTCGGTGATGCCGCGCTCGGTGCCTGCCAGCTTTGCGGTAAAGCCGGACAGGAAGTAGTACTGGGTCTGCTCCGGGGTCAGGATGGAGACCGGGGGCAGAACGCCGAAGGCGTCAGCAGACAGGAAGATCACGTTCTTTGCTGCGGGAGCAGAAGAAACGGGACGCACGATGTTCTGGATGTGGTTGATGGGGTAGGACACACGGGTGTTCTCGGTGACAGACTTGTCAGCGAAGTCGATGTGACCCTCGGCATCCAGAGTGACGTTCTCCAGCAGAGCGTTGCGCTTGATGGCGTTGTAGATATCGGGCTCGGACTCCTTATCCAGGTTGATGACCTTAGCGTAGCAGCCGCCCTCGAAGTTGAACACGCCGTTGTCGTCCCAGCCGTGCTCGTCATCGCCGATCAGCAGACGCTTGGGATCGGTGGACAGGGTGGTCTTGCCGGTGCCGGACAGGCCGAAGAAGATGGCGGTGTTCTCGCCGTTCTTGTCGGTGTTGGCAGAGCAGTGCATGGAAGCAATGCCCTTCAGCGGCAGGAAGTAGTTCATCATGGAGAACATGCCCTTCTTCATCTCGCCGCCGTACCAAGTGTTGACGATGACCTGCTCCTTGCTGGTGATGTTGAACAGCACAGCAGTCTCGGAGTTCAGGCCCAGCTCCTTGTAGTTCTCGACCTTAGCCTTGGAAGCGTTGTAAACAACGAAATCAGGCTCGAAGTTCTCCAGTTCCTCAGCGGTGGGACGGATGAACATATTGGTAACGAAGTGTGCCTGCCAGGCCACTTCCACGATGAAACGCACTGCCATGCGGGTATCCTTGTTGGCGCCGCAGAAAGCATCCACGACGTACAGGCGCTTGTTGGACAGCTCCTTCTGAGCGATCTCCTTGACAGCCTTCCAAGCCTCCTGAGAAGCGGGGTGGTTGTCGTTCTTGTACTCATCGCTGGTCCACCACACGGTGTCCTTGGAGTTCTCGTCCATCACGATGAACTTGTCCTTGGGAGAACGGCCGGTGTAGATGCCGGTCATCACGTTCACAGCACCCAGCTCGCTGACCTGACCCTTCTCGTAGCCTTCCAGCTCGGGATTGGTCTCCTCTGCGAACAGCTGCTCGTAGGAGGGGTTGTGCACGACTTCAGTCGTGCCGGTAATGCCATACTTGGTAAGATCCAACTTTGCCATATTTGCGTACCTCTACTTTCGTTTGATCCTTACATAACTCTGTGTAGGAGATGCAGCGCCATTTATGGTACGGACACCGCATAAGGGGGAGACAGCACAGAACGATGCAGTGCAAATTCTCCTGTCTATCATTATACACAAAAGCTTTCCAAAAGCAATAAATGGAAGGTTCTGTTTGCAAAAAAGAAACAAATTTCATAAACAGGCTTTCCCACATTAAGTAATTTCACGAAGCCCGGCAGGGATGCAGACTGTGAAAAATAAGGCGGGAAGGGAGAAAACCGACATTTTGATAAAAGTTTGACAAACCGGGATGCAAGGTGGGACCCCCGACCCCGGTGGGGCAAAAAACACAGCAGACAACTCTTTGGTGCAAGACCGAGAAAATGTAAATGAGCACAAAAAAATAATATGATAGTTGAAAAAATAAAGCAGTGTGGTACAATAAATCTAGAGAGGACTCTCCGAGAAACAGAAACCAACATGCCGAAAGAGAGGAAGTGCTTTTCTATGAAAAAGATCGCCCCGATCCTGCTGGCCATGGTTTTGGCCCTGACCCTTCGCCTGGTAGGCTTTGCGGATGCAGAAAGCTATGACGATGATCCATTGGAAGAAACGGCGGCTTCCACGTCCGAGGAGGCCTTGGAGGAGGCAGAGCCGGTTCCTGCCAGGAGCAGTGAGTGCGACGCTTGTGGGAAAATGTCTCGCGTAACCCCAAAAAAAGACACGTTTGAGACCGGACCGGAGGAAGTAAAATGCATCCATTATCCCCACGGGACGGACGAAGTCTATTATCAGCATACTACGTATTACCAGGTCTGCGGTTCCTGCGGATACAAGTCCGGCACATGGACTGTGGACGAGGGAGAGTCGCTCCGGTACTGCCACGGGTGGTCGGCGACAAAGCACTGAGTTCCGGGGAGAGCGATTTTTGTACGGCTAAATGGAGAGGCCCCTGTAGCAGGGTGCCGCTGACCGTTTCAAGAACTTGTGAGAAACAGTAGCCCAGAGCCCTGAAAACAGCTTTGGGCTGCTGTTTTTGCCCTTTTTGGCAATATTTTGGCCAGAAGAAACGTTTTAGTGGTAAAGGGACCTTACTTATGCTATACTGGTTCTGTATATAGATGATACTTTTCCCCCTTTGCCGGGGGCTGACATAAGGGAAACTGCCATGAAAACCATCTACATTCTGCTCACCCGCTCCGGCACGCTGCTGTCCAAACTGGTCTATGCCGCCACCGGTTCCAGCTATACCCACGCCTCCATGGCCTTTGATGCAGAGCTGAGTTGCCTGTATAGCTCCACCCGCAAAAACGGCTACACCATGTTCCCTGCAGGCCCCAGCAAAGAATACCTGAACAAGGGCGTTTTCCGTCTGCGGGACGACGCCCCTTGTGCGCTGTATGCGCTGGAGGTGTCCGATGAGGCCTATTTCCGCGCCCTGCACCGCGCCGAGGAGTTCATGCGCCACAGCGAGGAGTACAGCTTCAACACGCTGGGGCTGATTTTGTGCGGGCTGCATATCCGCTGGCAGCGCCGCCACCATTATTTCTGCTCCCAGTTCGTCAGCGAGGTGCTGGAACAAAGCGGTGCACTGGCGCTGCCCAAGGACAGCACCTTGATGCACCCCAACGACTACGCCCTGCTGCCCCAGCTGAAGTGCCTGTACAAGGGGCGCTTAGCCGACCTGCCCCAGCGCAAAGCGATGGATCTGGGCGAGACACCCTCGATGGTCAGCATCTATACCGGCCTGCTGGTGGAGCTGCTGCAGCGCCGGGCGCAAAGTCTTTTTGAGTAAAGCTTTTGGGCATAAACCTGAAATTTCGGCTTTTTTGAGCACTGCTCTTGCATTTTGCAGCCAATTGTGGTAATATTATTCGGCGGTATTGTTTTGCCGCAGAATATGCGCTCGTAGCTCAGCCGGTAGAGCATCTGACTTTTAATCAGAGGGCCAGGGATTCGAGTTCCCTCGAGCGCACCAAAATCCCACGAAGAATCGCAAGATTCCTCGTGGGATTTTCCTTTTATACGCCATTTGCACGGTCTCTGCACGGTTTTTGCACGGTCCGCATTTTTCGTGTCAGATAGAGTAAGTCTGTGAATTGCTCTGCAATTCGTGCTATTTTTTGCAATTCAGGTCAGCAGAGCCAGGCGAAGCTGCGCTTTTACGGCGGGGTCTGCGTCCTTCAGAAGCTCCAACAGTGCCGACACGGAGATGGTCGGTTCTGCTTCAACCGGGGCAGCCTGCACAGGTGTTGCTCCCGGCTTGTAGAAGCCTTCCTCGAACTTTTTACCCAGCTTTTTACGGGAATCCTGCTGGATGTGTGCATAGGTGTTGACCAGAAGATTAGCGCTGGCATGGCCCGTTGTGCCCTGTACCGCTTTCACATCGCCGCCGGAGATCATCAGCTGGTAGGTGGCACTGGAATGCCGCAGACCGTGAAACACAATGCGAGTGAACTCCGGGTGCTCGTCCTGCCACTTGATGAACTTCTTGCGGATGAGGATCGGCTCCACCGCCAGACCATTGGGCAAGCGCAGGAGCATCCCGCTGTTGCGGTAGCGTTCCGGCTCAACGGCTTCGTCCATTTCCAAACGCTTTAGCCAGTGTTTCAGTTCTTCTTTCAACACTGTCGTCATGAAGATGGTTCGGTTGGAAGATGCTGTTTTGGTCTTTTTGAGCACCAGCGTTGTGGTACTGCCCTCACGCTTATCCTCAAATTCCTGCAAAATACAGTCCTTGCCCGTTTTTGCCAGCGATGCCTTTTGGACACGCTGCATACACTTGTTGATGCGGAACGTGCCTGTGCCGTCTGCTCCCTCAAAATCAAGATCTTCCGGAGTCAGGCCAGCGACTTCGCCCTCTCGCAATGCACCCACCAGCGTAAGATGGACTGCCAGATGCAGAATCGGGTCCTCCATGCTGGCAAGTGCGGCCCACATCTCGTCCGCGCCCCAGATGGCGCGCTCCTGAATCGATTTCTTGGGGCTGTCCACCGGAACGGGGCTTTTGACGAGGATGCCCCACTCCACCGCATACTGGAACGCTGTCCGCAGCAGGCGGTGTACCTCGTGGATGGTCGTGCCGGAGAGAAACCGCTGCTGTTGTTTTTCCGAAAGCACCTGCTTTTTGCCCTCATAATACTGGCCGCAGGGCGTTTTGCTGAGGGTAGAATACAGGTCTTCCAGATGGTAAGGCTTGAGCTTTTGCATCTGCATATCGCCGATGTACGGAATAATGAGGTTCTGGACGGTTCCCAGATTGGATTGATAGGTCTGCGGTGCCCACTTGTGCTTGTTGCACTGTTTGGGAAGCCACTCCATCAAAAACTCTTTGACGGTGATGGTGGACGGAATCAGAAACGTTCCGTTTGCAAGTTCGTGTTCGATTTGTTTTTTACGATTTGTTGCCTCCTCTTTCGTGGAAAAACTTTCCCATTTGTTGCAGTTTTTACCCTGCTCGTCTTGGTAAGTATAGCGGACACCATAGGAGCTGCCGCGTTTCGTAATATATGCCATACGTTATCTCCTTTTTCAAGCTGCCCGGAGCCACGCATCGAAGCTGTCTTTCGGGATGCGGATGCTTCCGCCGACCCGAAGAACACGGAATTCGGTGGTGCTGTTGCACAGATTGTAAGCAGAGCGCAGGCTGATGGACAGCATCTGCGCAATTTCCTCCACCGTGTACACCAGTGTTGTGGCTTTCAGGCTGTCAGTCGGAGACTTGACGGCATTGGTTTGAGTGACCACTTCCATTGTATCGTTATTCGTAATGGTCTGCAAGATATTTTTCGTATAATTTAAAGATTTCACAGTTTCGGTCATTGCTGTCCTCCTTTTGTTAGGTACATATTCATTTAGTGAATCAGCCGATCAACGATTTCATGGATTCCAACTTTTTCTGTGCGTTCTCTTTGCGAAGACTTGCCCCGATGCAGGAAATTGGAACGCACATTTCCAGAATGCGGTCATAAATGCGGGCGTGAGCAGTATCCTGTGGATGCCGTATCTCGTTCAGCGGCAGGTTGGTGGTGACGATCAGCGGTTTTTGGCTGCGGTATCGGCTAGGGCTTAATTGAGCGTCCAGCAAAAACTTTGGAAATGGCAGATACCGGGGCAGTGGAGTACAAACGGTCAAATCATCAAGCAAGCCAATCACCCTCCCTGTCTCTGCGATTCCAGCATTTTCAGGTGCTTCGAGCGGATAAATTCCAGATAGCGCTGCAGATTGTCAGAATACTTTTCAATTTGCTTCCAGTTTTCCGGCCCTGTCAGAAGATCTGGGTACTCTCGAAACGTGAGTTCCCAATTCTCGATAAAGGCGTCATAAGCACCTTCAATCGCAGCGATGTGGATGGAATGATCCGCAGATGCTTCAACAGATTTTTTCAGGGCTTTTGATCACTTTCGGTCAGTGCCCTTTTGTGCCCTTGCATTTTTTGGGAAATGCCGATCAGAAATCGACTTCCGTCATCATCAAAAGATTTGACCTTCACGGAAGGGCTTTTTGTAGAGGAAGCAAGCTGCTTATCTCGCTTACTTTTCGGCTTGCGAAGTTCTGCAACGATTTCCGACCGCTGTTCCTTCGGAGCCTTAGCGATAGCGCAGATCTCACGGTCAGCAGCTTTGATTTTCCCATTTAGAATTTCCTCCCGGGCACCGGGTGCCGCATCATCAGCAGCCTCCACGCCGTTCATGTACTTTTCGGCCCGCTGCACATAACCCTCGCTGGTGCCGGTCTCGTTTGCAATCCTCTGCCGGGTAATATGGCTACCGGATTTATTTTGGCAGGGATCATTTTGATCCGTGGCATCTTTCTTAGTAGATGTGTACTGATTGCCGCGGTTTTGCGAGATCTGCTTTTCCGCTTCGTATCGCTTTCCGATCAGATACTTTCTGCGCTCCGGTGTCAGGTTGCGCCGCCCAAACTGATGATTGCAAATCCAGATTAAAGCTTCCTGACGGCTGGAAAACTCCATTTCTTTGATCTCATATTCGATAAACGAATGCTTCCGCAGGATGTTGTAGCGGTTATGCCCGTCCAGAATGGTTTTGTTCCACACAATGATCGGGTCTGTGAGCTTTCCGTCTCGAATCATGTTCATTTCAAGCTGCTGGAGCTCCTCAAAACTCAGCGGCAAAATTTGAGCGGAAAACTCGGGGTCTATTTTGAGACTGCTTAGTTTCAGCATATTATTCGCCTCCTTTGACAACAGTGTACCGGTTTCCGCAGCAAAAGTTTATGGACTCGTAGTCCAAGTTACCCACCCTCTTAGTCCATGTGTTGTATACAATGATGCGAAATAAAAAATCCGAGCCAATTCTACGATGCCATGGCATCGTATGAATCAGATCGGAGACTTGAAAGCGTTCGCAGAAAGATGCGAGGGAGTATGGAGTCAAAAATATGAAGCGTTTTGCCCCAGTTAGTACTTCAATATTACTATTTTTGGGAAATCGGCACAACCATATAACCGTCTTTGATGAAACTATTTTTGTTTCATCGATGACATTGTACCCGCAAGCAGGGCAGACGTATATACATCTGCTATTTTTGCGTTGCAAAATGCTTGTTGGAAAATCCCAAACCCTTTCAAATCTGCACCGTCCCAGCGCAGGCTGCGCGATGGAATCGCTGAATAGCACAAAGGCATGTTGGAGTCCAGATGTAAAGAAAAAACGGCAAAGCAGATAAAATCCACTTTACCGTTTTAGAAGGTATTCTATTATGCTGCGATTGCATTGGCGTTGACCTGTTCAATGGTCTTGCGAATGCCAAGCCAGATGCTCAAATCTGTAAAGACCTCTACGATGCTTCCCTGGTCTGTAAAAGGTGGTTCCTGCAAAACAGAGAGGTCCTTCATCGTGCCATTGTGTACGATGTACTCGACAATCTGGTTGACAAAGTAAATCTGTCGGCTGTCGAGGTTAGCACCATCCAGATATTGCGAAAATGCAGCTTTCGCCGCAGCCATATCAAGACCAACGATTTCCCGCACGAATTCTCCCAAAGGCTTTGTGCCATATTCGGCTTCATAGTCCTCTTTTGTGCCAACCTCACTCCAAAGAATTTTTTCGAGTTCTTTGACATCTTCGGCAGTGAGCGGGATGTTGCCTTTCAGCTTGGCGATGGCTGCATTATCCTGATGCTGCCGTACATAGTACTCAGCTTTTGCCTTGTAATTTTTCAGATCATCGTTTTCCAGCTCGGCTTCTTTCCATTCCGTTGAAAGAATTTCATCGGAGAAATCCGTATCATACCGCACATGCTCGATGGGAATGTATTTGATGAGGTTGCGCAGTTCCTTTCGGATATGCTCAAACTCGTTCACATCGGCAGTTTTGATATAATCTGTCTGGATGAGTTTTTCGAGCAACGCGCGTTTTTGATCAATCTCTGGAATATTGGACACGCTCGCAACCGCTTTCGCTTTTTTCAGCAGCTCGTTGCGGCCATGAGTGTACGGCTTCCCGGCAAGATATGCCAACTCGATGCCATACAGCAATGCATCAAAACGAAGTGCTTTCGGGTCATCCGGCTCCGGTTCAATCAAGGGCGCAAGTTCCTCCCGGGCAATCAAGGTGTCTGCATACGTTAGAGCATTGTAACTGTTCTTGTCTGCGTACAACTCGACATACTTCAAATGCTGTTTGACTGCAAAATTGTCACGATTCAGCTTTTGCACCTGACTGACCATGTGCTCCACCAGTGAAGTCCGGAACGCTTTCAGTTCTTCCGTTTGGAACTGCATATCCTGCAATTTATACGCGATTTCAAACTGCAAACCGAAAATCGCACCCTGAACGGCAATCATATTCGGGGTAGCATTTCCTTTGTTCATGCGGAAAAATTCAAAATTCCCGCAGAAGTCAAAAATGTAGAACTTCTTTTTATCCTCACCATCCAGAAGCCCCGGACACAGGCGGGTGCCGCGTCCGATCATCTGCCAGAACTTTGCCTTGCTCAGAACCTTTTTGAAAAAGACCAGATTCAATACTTCCGGCACATCGATGCCGGTGTCCAGCATATCCACCGAGATAGCAATCTGCGGCAATTTCTTCGGGTCAGAAAATTCGTCAATGGCACTCTGCGCATAACTAAGCCGATTGTCGATCACCCTGGCATAGCCGTTCATGTGCGGATATTCCTGATTGAACACTTTGAGGATTTCTTCTGCGTGGTCGTGGCTCTTGGCAAAAATAATCGTTTTTCCGATTTTGCTGCCGTAGTCGATTTTCAAGGCGTTTTGCATAACGACATTCAAGACCTGCCGAATGGTGTCCTTGTTGAACAGCCAGCTGTTCAGAGCAGATGCATCAATGCTGGCCGGCAGGTTGCCGTTTTCATCCTCAAAAGTGTTTTCGTAGGCTTCCCGTTCTTCGTCCGAAAGTTCATCGTAGGTGATGCCGTTCTTCATAAACTTGACTTCGCTCTCTACCGAGAGGAAATCAACCAGAAATCCATCCTTGACGGCCTGCGCCAGCTCATAACCATAGGTGGGCACGCCGTTTTCGAGGTCAAAGATCTCGTAGGTGTTTTTGTCGATCTCATCCTTGGGTGTGGCGGTCAGGCCAACCAGCGGCGCATCAAAATAGTGGAAGATGTCGCGGTATTTATTGTAGATGGAGCGGTGCGCTTCATCGCAGATAATTAAATCGAAATGACCACAGGTGAACAACTTGCCCTCTGCATCGTGAACGGAATCAATGCAGTTCATCATGGTCTGATAGGTTGAGAACACGCAGTGTGCCGTAAAGTTGTCTTTGTCCTCGCAGAGATTCGTTACGGAAAGCTCCGGAAGGAGGTTGACAAAGCTGCGCTTTGCCTGCGTCACAAGACTGTTGCGGTCAGCCAGAAACAGCACGTTCTTGACCCAGCCATGCTGCAATAATACATCCACCAGTGCAATGACGGTACGGGTCTTGCCGGAGCCTGTTGCCATAACAAGCAGAGCCTTGCGGCGGTTCTTGCGGCCAAAGCTGTCACAAACCGCCTTGATGGCACCCTCCTGATAGTACCGTCCGGCAATGTTTTTGTTTACATCCACATTGGCAAGGCTGGTGCGCATTGCTTGCAGATTGAACCATTTTTCAAGGTCGCGCTTGGAGTAAATGGAAGCGACCTTGCGCTCGGGATAGATATTGTCCACAATGCGGGTATCGAAACCGTTGGTCAGGAATACCACCGGGCGGCGACCAAACTGCTTTTCGAGAATATCTGCATACAGCTTTGCCTGCTGACGGCCTACTGCAACATCCTTACAGGTGCGCTTTGCTTCGATCACAGCCAGCGCACGGCCATCATCGCCGTACAGGACATAATCTGCATAGCCGGTGCCGCTCTTGTTGGGCATCCCGGGCAGAGGGACCTCGTTGACCCAGTTTTTGCCCTCGACCCACCCGGCATCGGTGAGCATGGAGTCGATATATAGTTTTCGGGTCTTGTACTCCGAAAGTTCCAGCGGTTTGGGCACATAGGTGGGCTGCTGCGTTTCGCGGCGGGCGGTCAGCTGCGCTTTGAGCTCAGCGTTTTCTTTGATAAGTGCATCCAAGTCCACATCCGGCAGGGTGGGCTGTGCAACGGGTGCAGCAGGCTGCTGTGTGAGCAGGGAAGCGTCAAATTTCTTTCCCTGATAGCTTGTTCCATAGCAGTACGCTACGAAATCAAGGAACAGAAACAGGTTTTCGAGGCAAAGTTCCGCCTGTTCCCGGCTGATGCTGCGGCTTCCGTGGGCGGCATCATTGCCGCGCTTGCGGATAAAATCCATCCGCCGCCACAAATCATCGTCTACAATGTCGTGAAATTCTTCGGTGCTCATCAGGCTGATGAGCTTATCGTCCCACGGCTTGACGAGGGAGCTGTCTACCGAATACATCCATTTGACTGCAAACTCCATGGCACGGCGGCAGTCCAGCACAGCGGTGGCCGCATCAATGGGCAGAATCCTCTCCGCAGCGATCGCGGCATCCGCAAAGCCGGAAAATTGCGGGTCATCCTTCAGAAAGTCAAAGTTGGTCAATTCTCACACCTCCCGACTTCTATTTTGAACGATTTTCAGCTAAAATGCAAGTGCTTTGCGCAAAAAGTTCTGCGAACAATTTTGATTTGTCTACCTCGGCTACAAAGTCGGCAAACTGGTTTTGGCATTCGATTGACGGAAATGGAAATTTAATTGAAGAAAGTTGACTTTTACTCAAGATACCTTTAAGTGCCATGTTGATGGTTTTATGAATGGCAGGTTTTGATAGAATCATTAGCCAATAAAGATATAAAACATTATCGCAAGTTGGGGTAATCGCATTGATTTGCTGATTGAATGCAACTCTTCGATTAGTTACCGCAACATTTCCAATGCAGTTAAGACTTCCTGCAATGCACGTCATAAGTAAGCTGCCTGATTCGACAAAACGACATTTCCGGAAACCAACTTCTGATAAGTACTCTTGAGCCGGAGTAAGGAATGTTGATGGAGTGTTAATATTATCTGACTTTATCCATTCAATAAATGTCCCGTAATTTTCTGGCTCTGCGCGAGATGGCGTATTTCCAGTTATTATTTCACACCGTTGCCCAAGTTCAACAGCTGGCCAATTAAAAGGATTGGTTACGGGGTCCCCAAACATCTCCACAAATCGAGCTTTGATAAGCTCGTCCAACTTGGTGAGCTGCTCCTGACGATTTGAAATTATAGCCTCTATTCTTTTTAATGTGGAAACAATCTCTCGCTGTTCCGTTTTATCATGCAAATTAAATTCCTCGGTCTTGTAATCCCGGAAATAGATATGCGGAATGGTTGCACCTGAAAAATATTTTTCGAGGTGCATATATTTGACAACATAATATAGATATTCAGATTCAATGCAGTTCTTTGGTATAAGATACTGCATCGTGCCAATGACAGAGGATTTTTCGGGAAGAAGCATCGTTCTCCCAATGCCCGCGCCGTCCTTCACAACAGCAACAGTTTGATGTTCCTGCTGATAGGTTTCCATGCTTCCAATACGACCTGATGCACCGTATACCGGATACTTTCCATTTTTATCAACGATGTCCTTTTGCATCAAGCTGGATGTCCCACGTTCGCAAACATCTTCAAGTTTGACTCGCATTGTTCTCTCCCACAAATTAGAATTTTGATACCTACAATTCTTTAACACCTAACTGGTATTATAAAGTGTTACGATAAAATCCGCAATGCCTTGATTTTACTACAGTTTTGGCAAGTGAGCTTTCCCTTAGACTTTCCCTTATGTTATATCCTTTTCCCTTGTGTTACGACACCTCATAAGGGCAAAAACAAGGGAAGCAAAATCCGGTAACAGCTAATAACATTATATAAATCACATAATCGGCTGGAACTGGTCAAGATGCTTCTACAACTGAAACAGATAAGAGAAAGGACTTTGCAATATGAATATCGTTCATGCAGAATATAATAAATATCACAACATCATAGACATCAATTATTACAATGGCTACATACTTCGGATTGACTGTGGCAAGGCAGAAGATGGATTGATTACTACTCCTAACTCTCAACGAATGTTGGATGCACTGGCGATTGACAATCCACTAGAATATGCCCGTTTGTATCTTGATTCAGAAATGCAAGATTGGGTGAATGCGATGAATATGGAATGGTATAGCACTTGATAAAAGAACATAAAAATGAGAAGAAATCTGTCAAAAGTATTTCTATAAAATACGATATTTCTTTAGCCCTTCCATAAATAATGAAATAGAGCCGATAACTCACAATCGAAATAACGAGTGATTCATCGGCTCTATATTTTATGGTTATGGATATCATGAGTATCGCTTTATATGCAATTGCTATTTTGTTAATTCCCAATATTTATGACCCATAAAGAAGATTGTTAATTCGTTTTGATCTACTTCTATCTCAAAATTCACGCTATTATCTCTCTGTTCCACAAAAATCATATTTGAGGAAGATATGCTATATAATGCATTGCCACAGGTAATACCCAATTCGGGCATATCTTTGTTTACAACAAGTCCTCCATTTTCTTGAAAGGTAAACACTTCCTCTGCATTTGCATTCTTCCATGTACCAATAATATTTTTTTTATTCTGAATGTGCTTTATTTTTCCAACACATACAACGATAAGTATAGCTACACTTACAATTAAAGCAATGCCTACAACACTCTTTGCCAATTTCTTTTTATTCAATTTCTATTATCTCCATTTTTAGTTTCTTTAAGATTGAATGATTCCATATTGCTTAATTCAGTATCTCCATGAATTTCTAACATTGATACGCTTCTCACAGGAAATAGAATAGGAGAGATTCATTCATAAATAATTAAATCATTCATACTTACCTGAATTTGTAATGTTTTTCCATATTTTCTCATAATTATCTACTATAGTTTTTTCTGAGGTCAAAAATGCAAACATAGATATACTTGAATAGAGAGTTTCCGCCGAATCAAAAACCACACAACTTTCATCATGAGTTAGATTTCTCTTTGAATATATTTCCGATACAGGCATAAATGAATTTTCTTCCTCTTTGGTGTATTTATACCCATCAATACATCCTAGATTTTTTAAAAATATTAAATAAGTATCTTCGGTCTTCAGATATTGCCATCCGTTAGTGTAAAATTCTTCACCTCTAACAAATGATACAGGTTCTATAATGTAAATACAGTCACCTACTGAAAGATTAGCAGAATTATCCTTATAGATTTCCTCTATTTTTACCATTGTTTTTGTTGATCGTAAACTCATTTCACGAGAATTTGTTACAGTTATACGAGCTATTAAAGAAGAATCTTTTTCCATATCATCCAATGAGTAATTACTTTCATTGTTAAAGTAAGAAGTTTTCTGCCCTCCTGTATAGAAAATTTCCATAGCTGTATTTTCTGATAAAGCAATATCAGGATCATGAACCCCTGTAGTTGTTTTTATCCCAGTCTTTCCATAGAATAAGGCTGTCACCATACAAATGATTACAACACAGATAGTTAATACAAATTTCTTCATTACATCAACTCCTTAATTTTACCAAATTCCATGCATATCTTCTCATCCGCTAATATTTCAATATCTTCTTTATTATGGCTTGTCAGTATAGTAATGGTATCATTCTTTTTTTCTTCCAATATACGTTCACGAAATAAATCAATGCTATGCTGATCCAATGCGTTAGTTGGCTCATCCAAAAGCAAAATTTTTGGATGTTCCATCAGTGCTTGACAAAGAGCTAGTTTTTGACGCATTCCTAATGAATATTTATTTACTTTTTTCTTTGATTTGGGATCAAGACCAAAGTATATCATTATTTCATATATTTCTTCATCTGATACAATTCCTTTTATATTGGAAAGCATTTTCAAATTTTCAAATCCTGAATACATACTCCAAAAAGAAATATTTTCAATAACAGCTCCTAAATCTGGTAAAACATCCATATCTTTATGTAATGCCTTGTGATTATATTTTATGTATCCTTTGTCTGTATTTATAAAACCTGCAATGGCTCTGAGTAGCATTGTTTTACCTGAACCATTTTTACCATATATTCCATATATTTTACCAGATTCAAATGTATAACTGATATCATCAAGCACTTTTTCACCTTTAATTGACTTTGAAATAGATTTTACATATAAATTCATGGATATCATTCACCTCACAATATTTGTTTTTTTTCGCAAAGAAATTTACCTATCCACACCAAAACAGCGGATGATATAACTGAAATGAGACAGCTTGACTTAAAATTCAATAAATCTATATTGCTTGTAGTCCATTCGTAATTTTCTTCGACATAATATATAATAAGCTTGTTATGCCAATTAAATAAAGGAATATGTAGCAAGGAATAATGCCAAATTTTCCATATAACATTTCCCATTGAAAAATAAAATCCACACACCATTACTGGAATAAAAAATACAATAAATGCAACGATGTATCCTATAATTGAATCTTTCCAAAATGAAAACAAATAACTAATCATTTGCAAATGAAAAATCTCTATCAATAGCATAAAAATAACTTTGAAATCTTCTAAGCCATTAGAGGTATGCTCTACAAAAAGAAAAAACAAATAATCGGAAACAACTACAATACAGTCACGTAATATCATTTTTATTAATATATCCTTATAAATTATGTGTTTTTTCCCATAACGAGGAAGTAGAATTACCATGTTATCATTTGCATCATTAAATAAGTCCATTGTAAGATAACAAATCTCAAGGATAAACAAAATCGCAAAAAATGATAAAGATATAAGGTCAAACGAATGATCTATTAGTATTCCCCCAAAATATATTTGTGAACGTACTCCTTCTGTTATTGTAACCAGACTATTATGAAACCCCAAGTACACATTAGCATAAAAATATCTAATTACAAATGTTATAAGTGATACTAGTAAGCATTTTCCAACATTAACATTCAAAATTTTTTTCTTATATAACTTCATAATTTTTTATTTTTCTCTGTATAATGCCAATACTTAATCCAAAAATAAGCAATATCAGAACAATTTCTCCTATTATATTTCCATGAACATTAGGCATAATATAACCTTGTATAGAGAATTCATTTAGCCCAAAGACAGAAACAATCAAATTAAAAACAATATAGAATATAAACAAAGCACCAGGTATCTTTGCGAAATATAGAACTTTCATTTTGTTATAATATGAAAGAGCATAAGCTAAGATAGCTAATCCCGAGCCAAAAATTCCGTAATTAAAAATGTATATTAGATTATATAAAGTTGGATGTTGCAATCTCACCATATCAAGAAAATTGTCAGCGTTATATGATACCAAACCTATAGCGTAATCAGGTTCTCCCCAAGCACTGTCATATCCATGTATTGGATATGTCAAGTGGCATAATAATAAATTTATGAGCATTGGTATTGTTATTGTCAAAAAGGTTACAATCAGAATGCCAAATAATTTTCCTGCTAAATATTTCTTTTTCCCGATTCTTTGAATAAGTAGGATTGAACTATTGCTTTTTTCTTCTCTTATTAAGGAAAGTGATGCAATAATTGTTGCATAAACAGGCAATAACAGATACATTATATATGGAATATATGCCGCTTCAGTGCCCTGTAATACGAAATTTTCATTTGCTGAACGAATAAATTGATAACTTTTTCCTATATCATTTTTTACACATAAAATATACGAAGCAATATTTAAAATCATTAGAGCAATAAAAACAACTTTATATTCTGCACGATCAATACAATGTTTGATTTCTATAAGAACCATTTTTTTCATAATCTTTACCAAAAGGGCATAAACCCACGAAGAGGTTTATGCCCATCCCTTCTGTTATCTAAAATCTACATTTCCACTTACAAATGCAGTTGATAATTGAGATTGATAATTTTCCATTCCCATACCGACCTGTGTGTTAGTAGAATTATAACCGCTCTTGGTAAAGATTAAATTACAAGATCCTGTTCCAACACCCTGCTTATACTTATTAGATATTTTACTCTTGCTGTTATTGACAGCCCAGAAATTTGCGTAAGAGGTATTGGTAATTGCTGTTACCTCATTTGTGATGTAATCATCGGATGTTGTTTTTGCATGCATAGAGGTAAAGTTATTAGTCTTATTCAGTTTAAGTGCATAAGCGGTGTAAGATGCCGCCTGAGAACATGCTGCTGAAGAAAGAAATACACATCCTGCACAAAACAAACCAATACCTACTTTTGCAATCTTCTGTTTTAAACTTTTTAACATCATAGTCAATTCCTCCCAATCTTATTTTTTTAACTGCGTTGGTACTTTTGGTTCATACAACAAACCACGGCACAATGAATTTGCATTACTTCGAGCAATAGCAGTCACTGCCTGAAGTACGAGACGGGCACTTTTCTGGGGTGCCTTGTTTACTTGCTTATTGTCCATCGTTTTCACCCCCCCCCTCCTTAATTGTCTGACAATTACAGACAACTTTATTTGTTTACCATGGTATGTGCTTAATATAACAGAGTATTTAATTTTTTCAATCCCTCTATGCACGAATGGTAGCCCAACATGCACGAACTGTTCTACATATAGGTATAAAACCGAAAAGATGGCAGATAGGTTAAGCACCTACCTGCCATCTTTAATCTATATATTTCAGAAATAATGATTAATTATTGTCAGTCTCATATATAGATTTATAACGCTCTCGATCAACTGGAATAATCTCATTATCATTAGCATCTTTATATGTAATAAACTCATCGTATTCTGTAACTGATTTTTCCTCTGAGACAGAATTAATAGAATACATATTCGAATCGTTACACATTACATTTGAATTTGGACCAGAAATTAGTAACGAACCATCCTCTTGTGCATATGCCAAAAAGATATAAATGGAATTTTCGGAAGGCAGTGAATCATTCTCAAACAGATAAATAGCATCTTGTTTTTCTGAAATTCCGCCTTGTTTAACAATAGGAATAGGTTTATCTGTAATAAGTTCACCTTTTATATTTTCGAGAACCTGAATAGTATAATTAGTGTAAGGCGAACCGACCTCCTTAGGATTTCCTTTTTCATCTTCAGTCGTTATAACATTTCGATACTCGGTTCCATCGCAACTGACAACCTTTGCTACAAATACGTAATCACAGATACCAACAGCTTCGCGAATGTTATCAGTATCATATACAAAAGATGCGTGCATCTGGTGGATTGGCAAGTTAGATACATTTGTATTCAGTTGACTTGCATTATTTTTGGATGCACATCCTGTAAAAAACATTCCTACGATAAGAACAATAGACAAAATACCATAGATACTTGATTTTTTCATAGCGTTCTCCCTCCCCTAATAATTATTATATGCGGCATCATATGAATCTTTATCATTTTGAGATAATGCCTGCGTACTAGTATGTCCCGTAATTGCTGCATCCATAACATCTGTTGAAGTACTGTGATCCAACCCTAATGCATGTCCCAATTCATGTGTCGCTACATTCTGTTTTTTACTATTACTATAACCGCTCATATAATAGGTATTGAGTTCAATTTTACCACTAGAATATGTCATGCCTGCCCATCCATTCGAAGCATTGACATCGCTTACGTATACATCTTCTACAACAAAAGCACTGTCTTTTCTGATTACTCCAGATTTATATGCATTCCATGTGGCAGCCCCAGTGTTAATATAACTCATGTAAGTGCTGTTTCCGTCATAGTCTAGATGTTTGCCAGAATCAACAAGATCCCATGTTTGTACATAAGCTTGTGCAAATGCCGTAATAGGAAATAGCATTGCTATAGCCATTAAAGTTATAATGCTATACAATAAATGATTTTTAAAACAGATTTTTTAAAATGCATACTCCTTCACTCCTTTTCAATCATGTAACAACGGTTATCTTCAATTATTCTTAAAGGTTATCTTTATGAAAATTGAAACGCAACACATACTAGTACACATTATATATCCTGTTAATATTCCTAAAGTACGACATCTTATCATCTCCACTCCATATTATAGATTCTCAGAATACTTAAGATGTAGTAGTATACCTTGAATATAACAAAATCTTTATACTTTTCAATACCTCTATGCATGAATGGTAGCTCACTATGCACAAACGGTAGCATATAGAGTAAAGTTTTTGTCAGTTGAATAAAAGAAAAAAAGAGAGTACCAACATCTCTGTTATAATGGATTTGACGAGAATCTAAAATACAGACGATGGAGGCACTCTCATGAAAAACATTATAGCATATTCAATGGAAAAGCTGTACAAAGATTTGGAAGAAGCAGATGAACTTTTTCTCTCATCCGGGATGAAGGACATGGAATTGTACGAGAAGCAGCTTGCGGAGGCTGCAAGAAAGGCTGCAGCAGAGCACATGGCAGCCCTTTACAGCGACATGGATCGTATGCTGTGTGAGGATATTTCCAGAGCTGAAAAATATACCATCCAGAGGCATGATGAACGCCAGCTGCTGACTACAGTGGGACCGGTTTGCTTTACCCACACGCTGTTCCGAAGCTGTAAGGATGGAACCTGCCATTATCTTCTGGATGAATGGATGGAACTGGATGCCCATGAAAGACTGAGCAGCCGTGCGGAAGCTGAGGTGCTGGCCGAAGCGGTAAAGACCAGCTATGCCAGTGCTGCCAGGGTACTGGGAGAAGATTCGTTGATCAGCAAGACTGCCGTCATGGATAAGGTACACGGAATCCAGACAGAACTGCCCTTCCCGAAGCCGGAGAAGAAAAAGTGTGTGGAATACCTTTATGTTGAGGCAGACGAGGATCACATTCACAAGCAGGAGAAAAACGGAACAGAGAAGAAGGGCAGCATGATCGGGAAGCTGTTGTATCTGTATGAAGGACAGGAAAAGAAAGACGGGCGGAAGGAACTGAAGAATGTCTTCTACCTGGGAGGTCTTTGCAGCGGAGGAGAAGCAAACAGACATCTGTTTGAACGGATGCAGGAATACATCGACACGAACTACGAGAGCCGGTATCTGAATGCGGTGTATATCAGTGGAGATGGAGGAGCATGGATCAAAGCAGGGGCGGAATATATTGAAAAGGGAGTTCCGGTACTGGATAAGTTCCACATGATGAAATATATCAACAAGGCGGCCAACCAGATGCTGGATGAGGCAGGGGAAGCCAAAGGACGGCTGTGGAAGGCCCTGTATAAGGGCAAGAAGAAAAAGTTTGTAAAGACTATAAAAGCTATCCGGAAATGTGCGCCGAACGAAAAAGCAGTGAATGACTGTGAGGAATACCTGCTGAACAACTGGGATAGCGCAGTGAGAAGAATGCAGGATAAGAATGTCTATGGATGCAGTGCAGAAGGTCATGTGAGTCATATGTATTCCGACCGGATGAGTTCCCGTCCGATGGGTTGGAGCGAAGCCGGAGCGGATGCGATGTGTCAGCTGAGATGCTATGTGAAGGATTACGGAGAAGAAAAGATCCTGGAACTGGTAAAGTACCGGCGGAGCCATAAGCAGGAAGAAGCAACGGGAACCGAGGAGATATCAGTGCGTCCAAACAGGGGATACATGAGGAGTCTGTTACTCCACAGTCATGACAATGACAGGGTATACATCGAAAAGCTGCAGGCAACCATCCCGAGTATAGACATCCGGAAAAAGCTTGCAATCCGGGAGCGTCTGGGAGGTATTTGACAAAACACTGTGGGAGAAGTAGACTATGAGAAAACGATCTGGGCAAGTTCATAGCAGGGAATCTTCTGCGACTCTCCAACTGACAGTAAGTTTACTCTATCAACGGTAGCATATTATGTTGTGTACCTACTTTATTGATGATAAAATATGACGGAGAATGATTAAAGGAAGTGGTAGCTATGCTATATATTGACTCAATATGGGAATATATTGTTAATTTCTTAGAACTGGCATTGTTTATAATATTTATCCATAAAAAATTGCGTATTCGAGCAAATTATAAACATCAAGCAGTTTTGATGTTTCTTTTCGTATCATTTCAGTTTGCTGTGTTATGCACGCTGAATAAAATGGGAATATCATCCTACAGCACTTTGATGTCATCTTGTGTTTTGGACATTGGATATGCAGTATTGTTCTATCGTGATAGTATAATTCGCCGTATCTTTTGGGGCTTTTCGTATTCCATCATTTGCTTAGTTGCAGAACAGATTTCGTTCTTTATTCCCGTTACTCTTTTTAAAGGAGCGTCTCTGGAGCTATTATTAGGTGGAACATTACGGAAGCCATATACCATGTTATATTTGGCAATGATAGCTGTTTTTGTCTTGTTATTTCATTCTATTGGAAACAAAGACATATCTCTTTCACCGTTCCAAAAAGTTGCATATATTTTCATCGCAATTTCTGGACTTGCAATCGGGCACTACATATTAAGGCTGACTTTGGAATCTGTTGATAAATTTGGTGATTCATCCTTTTCAGCTAGGCTATCATTGGTTGACTTGTTTTTTATTATTTTATTTTTAGTATTGATGCTATACATATACCAGCTAGGTTATTCAAAAGAAGAAAACATACGATTACTGGAAGAACAAAAGATTTATGAGCTGGAAAGGACTGAGTTCAATAGCTTATCTGAGACAACTGAACGATTACGAAAAATGGAACATGATATGCAGATTTATGTGGATGCAATCAACGTATTAGCAAAAGACAAGAAATGGGATGAACTTATAGCATATACAGAGCAATACCATAACACTCTTGCAACTACGCAAAGTGCCATAGCAACGGGAAATATTGCTATTGACTGCATACTTACCGCAAAACTTGATTATGCTGAAAAACACGGAATTAAGACAGAATATTCTATTATGGCTCCTGAAAATTTTCCGCTTGATTCTGTTGAGCTTTCATCCATACTTGGAAATATATGGAATAATTCCATTGAAGCAGGAGAAAGACTTATAATCTCTGATCCAACCGAGCATCCATACATTTATTTTTATATTAAACCTTACCAGAATATGATACTGATTCACATTGAAAATAATTATGATGGTGTGATAAAAGGTAGCATTGATGGAGACATTTTGAGTGTTAAACAAGGAAAAGAACATGGACTTGGGATAAGACGAGTAAAAGAGCTTGTAGAAAAGGCAGATGGCGTATTGCAGATTACATCTGATAACAAAATTTTTTCCGTACATATTATGATACCGGATAAGGAGAATAACAAACTACTATGAAAATGAAAATAACCATACTTGAAGATTCTGTGATCGAATCAGAACGGCTGAAAAATGGAATAAGAAAATACGGGCAGCAATATGATTGGGATATTGAAATTGACGAATACGAATCGGGCGAAGAATATTTTTCAAAAAATTCTGAAGGCACAACTATACAGGCTTCAGCATTTTTCCTTGACATACAAATGGGGCAAATGAATGGAATTGAGGTTGCTAAACGCCTTCGTGAATCTGGTTATCAAGGTATTATTGTATTTTTAACAGCTTTTAGAGAATATGTATTCCGAGGATATGAAGTCAGAGCTTTAAACTACTTGCTAAAACCCGTCAAGGAAAATACTCTTTTTCTGTGTTTGGATGAAATCGCGAAGGAGTTATCTAATAATACCTACATATACCGAAACAAGCAGGAAATTGTAAGTATTCCCTATGCAGATATATTGACATTTTCGAGCAGATTACATTATGTGGATATATTGACCGTAGACGGCAAATGCTATGAACAAATGTCTACCCTAAATAAGATTATTGTCCATTTGCCAAGTGAATTTATCCGAACCCATCGTTCTTATATTGTAAATATGGCACATATCTATCGTATTACATCAGGAACGATTGAATTGTCAAATCATCTAACTACACAAATCGCACGTTCTTATTCCAAAGACGTGATAAGTGCTTTTGCCAAATATACAACAAGATTTGATACAAGCGGGGATTTTGAATGATTACGAAGTGGGCTACATCTATTGCTAATAAGTTAGCAGAACTATCCGGGGAGGATGTTTCTGCGGATCAATTAGAAATATACATATATGGCTTAGAATGTTTTTTGAATACTTTTATAACCATAGTGTTATTGTTCGTATGGGGAGTTTTATCACATACACTCGGCTATACCCTAATTTGGGTAATTACCTTTTCATTGTTACGACATTATACCGGAGGTGCCCATGCTCCAACGCAGTTAACATGTATCTTAGGCAGCTTTTTTCTCGGTTGTCTTGATAAGTGGGCTATAATCTATTTAAAGCCAACTGTACTAGGATATTTGATACTTGTCCTTATGTGTATATTATTTGCACCTATAAGTAACCATAAAATATGTTTAACCACCAAACAAAAATGGATACATAAACTTATTTCTGTGATAATTGTTAGCATTGGATTTCTGCTGTTTTATAAAATTGGAAACACGAAGATGAATACCACATTGTTTTATTCCTTTTTCTGCGTAATCATTCTTATGATAGTCGAAACAATTAAAAATCTAATGAGACACTTTAAATAGCAGGATGACTTTTCATAAATATTCAAAAAAGATAAAGAATTTGATGGTCTTTATCTTTTTTGAATTTAATTAGATTATCTAGCTCCTCTGTCTGATGGCGAACGATAGTTAAAATCTCTGTCCTGTTCCCGTTTCTGAACTTCTGCCTGTTTTTCTGCCAGCTTTCGATGGATTGAGTTTTCTCCATACTTGGAGTTCCATTCCTTGTTTGCTTTGACATAGGATTCATACTCGGACTTGCCTTGTTTATAGACTTGCAGGAACGCATCTACCGTTGGATATTTGTAATCCTGCACGATATGGGATAATCCCTGCTTCATAATCTTAATCGTTTCTGCGTATTTGTTAGACTGTGCCTGCAATTCCTTTCGTTTCTTTCCTTGGAATAATCCTGTACAGTTCTTCAAATCCTCGTCAATAAGGTCTTTTTTCACTTCCTGCGTATGAATGGCTCTGTTTTGTCGTTTAAGTTTCTCCATAATCTCTTCAAGTCGCATCTCATAATCGTGTGCCAGCTCAGACATTCTTGGTCTTGGCGGAATAACGGTCTTTTCTGCGGTAGTAGTAGCAGGTGCTTTGAATGGTTGGGTCACAGCAGGAATTGTCTGATTGTCTGTCTGTGTAACGGATGGAGCTGGTTGTTTCTCTTGTTTTTCATTTCTTCGCTCCATAAGGTCGGAGATTCTGGCTTTCTGTTGTTCCTGTTTCTGTATCAGCAACTTTATGAGTTCTTTTAACAGCTCGATTGCCCGAAAGATAATCATAAACAAAAGCTCCGGATGATTGCCATACTTGTGAATGGATTCCTTAATCGGAGTTGAAATCTGTTCCTGCTTTACCTTTAAGATTTCCTTTCGCTCCATCCCCGATACCAAAGCGTGATCCACAGTACGATTCCAGTCCTGTATGACCTTATTATTGAGTGTAATCTTATCTGCCTTTGGATTGTTCTTACCGATTTTCTTAGTGGCAAGATAGACATCCCCACGCTTGAATGCAGACAGCTTTTCTTTCTCATCTTTGACAAGTCCGTTGATGACATCGGTATAAAATACCTTGACCTCATCTAAGAAATGTTCCTGCTTAAAGCGAGCGTCCTTGATGGTAAACATCTGTCTTTCGTAGACCTCACCTTTCTTGATCACCTTACACCTTTTACGGATAGTTCCATTCTCGTCTAGGATTTCTTTCTTGGTACGAACATGATTACCTTTCTCATCATAGAACATATTTCTGGTGGCAATCTTTTCTATCGGTTCGTCAAGATAATTTCGTTCTGCAAAGATAAGATGGATATGATAATTCGTCTTTCGTTTGTTATGATGGAGTGCTGCAATACAATCAACACCATACCGACTTTTGAATTTATCCGTCATATATTTTAATAGTCCGTCTGGCGGATAATCCACAAAGGATTCCGGCAGGGCAATGATAAATTCTCTTGCTTCGATACATTTTCCCTCTGTACCGCTTTTCTTAAATTCTGCCTGATTGCACTTGGCAAGTTCTGTCCAAAATTTTCGGTCTGTGGTTTCATATACCGCATAGAGATTTTCCTGTTTTTTGTCACTGGAGATATAATAGATTCTTCCACGAACATTATGGAGCTTTGACATCTGCACAAATGAATTTCTTGGCATAGCGATTTCCTCCTTTCCCAGTTTTGATTTTGGAAAAGAGGACAGATAAGATAGATGAGATGTGAGTAGTAAACTTTCCCTGTGAGCGAGTGCATAGGCACTCGTCTTGCGAACACATCCGCCTTGTGGCGGCTAAGCCTCGCAGAGCGAAATACACAGAGTACAAAACGAAGTTTTGTGCGATGGGTGTATTTCGCTCTCAAACGCCGAGGGCTTGCTTATGAAGTTCACTTTTAGCTGTAACTGTTCCCTCAGCACCTAATTTTGTGCCTTTAATGGCACACTTTTTATGTGCCGTATCCGGCACTCCCTTTTCTTAACAGAAATGCTAGAAGATTGCTATGAAAATCAGCGAAACAATAGACGAATCCGTTAGCACTTTTGCCTTAACAATAGCATTGTTCTATTATTCAGACTTTTTAGCAAAAACCGTAGAAACAGTAGAAGTCTGCTATTAAAATCGAAAAAACAATAGCACGATTCGTTAGCATTTTTGCCCTGACAATAGCATTGTGTTACTTCGCTTACTTTTAAACTGTGTCTGGCAAGGAAGTGGTAGTAAAAGTTCCTATTAAATTTCATTTTTAATAGTGCATTGTTTTATTACATTTTGATTTTAATAGAGCTTTTTACTATTAACTCTTTGAAAATGTACCCCATAGATTGGACACTCAAAATCATAGTAGCGTACACTTTTTGTCATAGGTCGGACAGCTTTTTTCATAGCTACACTTGGTATGACTTCTCACAGCACTTTTTGTAAGTTGGGTGGACTTGTCCTACCAGTCGGCTTCACTTGGGTGGATGGTTGCACCCACTTCATTTTCTGGCTTGGGTGGACTATTCATAACACCTTTTGCATCTTGGGTGGACTTGTCCTACCAACAAGCTATAACTGGGTGGACGATTGCACCCATTCACATCCATCTTGTCCTCATTTTCCAAAAGTTCTGGTTGTATCTGAGGACTTGTCCGTGATATAATCTATTTGCGTGTAGGTATATCATGGCTTTTAGTCAGATACATACCAGAGGGATGGTCTTAGGACTGTCCCTTATTCATTTTTCATTGTTCCCTTGACCGCTTTTACTGCGTGTCTGTCTCGTAAATCCTTCCCCTCATTGAGAATCAGAAACTCGTCTAATCGTTCCCTGCGGATTAAGATTTTTCTTCCCACTCTAAGGATAGGCAGCTTTTCCCATTCCACAAGATTTCTAAGAGTGTTTCTTCCGATACCTGTATAGTCGGCAGCTTCTTCAATGGAGAGAGCAAACTTTAATTCTGTCATTCGATCACCTCATTCCTGCGTAGGATTACAAGTCTTGTATATCAGAGGATGTTCCTTTTTGAAGAAAGGATTAGCCTTTTTTAAAACTTGCGTTACGCAATTCTGATTAAAGTATATATCTTTTATAACGCTATGTCAAGCCTTACGAAATTCTATCATCTTTTATAGAATTGCGTATTGCAATATATCGTGTTATGTGGTATAGTAATGACATACCGAAAAAGGAGGTTCGCAAGTATGTTAAAAGATAAAGAATTGCGAAAGACAATCGGTAGCAGAGCAAAAAGCCGTAGACAGGAGTTAGGATTGAACCAGCCTTATGTCGCTGAAAAAATGGGCGTGACAGCCTCAACCATTCAGAGATACGAAGCAGGAACGATTGATAACACCAAGAAAATGACCTTAGAAGGTCTGGCAGATGCACTTCATGTATCTGTGGAATGGCTGAAAGGTGAGACGGACGAATACGAAACAGACATTACGGATAAAAGAGAATTACAGATTCGTGATGTGATGACTTCCATTCTGAATAAGCTCCCTTATGATATGGAACAGTCCGAAAGTGATTTTTCCAAAGACCTGCTACTACTGATGTTACGGGAATACGAGCTGTTCGTGGATTCGTTCCAGTTCGCTTGTAAGAATTTCAAAGGAAATACAGATAACAAAATGCTCGCCCAGACAATGGGGTTTGAATCCAATAAGGAATACAATGAGATTATGTTCCTTAGAGAAATCACCCACACCGTCAACGCATTGAACGATATGGGCGATATTGTAAGACTGTATTCTAAGAATCCTGAGACAGCGAAAAATCGACTAGCCAATCTTTTATCAGAAAAAGATCCCGATTCGGTATAGATAGGCAGACGGAGCTATGATATACTTACACGCAAGAAGCATTTCACCAGTTCCGATTGCCGATATCGAAAGGAGAAACGATTATGGCAAAAGGTTCTGTAAGGAAGAAAGGCAAGAAATGGTACTACCGCTTTTATGTGGAGGATGCAAGTGGTAACTTGGTTCAGAAAGAATTTGCAGGTACGGAGAGCAAATCAGAGACAGAGAAAATGTTACGCAAGGCTATGGAGGATTATGACGCAAAGAAATTTCTAGCCAAAGCGGACAACCTCACACTCGGACAGATGCTAGATGTATGGGCAGAGGAAGATTTGAAAACGGGTTCACTTAGCAACGGTACAGTCGGTAACTATTTACAGGCAGTAAACAGGATTAAACAACACCCAATCGGAAACAGAAAACTAAAGACAGTCACTTCGGAGCATTTGCAGAAGTTTATGGATTTACTTGCATTTGGCGGTGAGGAAGGAAATTTTAAGTCAAAGGGTTACACCATCGACTATATCCGTTCTTTCCACGCAGTCCTGCAACAGTCCTTCCGATTTGCAGTCTTTCCAAAGCAGTACATCACATTCAATCCAATGCAGTATGTGGTAATGCGTAGGAAAGCCGAGGAAGATGTGGATTTGTTTTCTGATAATGATGAGGATGCAGAGGTTATCAACCCGATTACACCAGAGCAGTATCAAACGCTTATGGAGTATCTGGAAGAAAGAAACAAGCCTGCTGTCCTGCCGGTACAGATAGCGTACTACACAGGTCTTAGACTTGGAGAGGTATGCGGACTGTCTTGGAGTGACATTAACTTTGAGGAACAGTATCTGACAGTACGAAGAAGTGTCCGTTACAACGGAGCAAGGCACAAGACCGAGATTGGTCCGACAAAGCGAAAGAAAGTCCGTATCGTGGATTTCTGTGATACGCTCGCTGACATCTTAAAGAAAGCGAAAAAGGAACAGAGAAAGCAGGTATTCAGTTACGGAGAACTCTATCAGAGGAACTACTACAGGGAAGTTAAGGAAAAGAATCGTATCTACTATGAGCTTTATCATTTGGATGGCACAGAGGACATTCCGCTTGATTACAACGAGATTGACCTTGTATGTATCAGACCGGACGGAGCATACGAAGCCCCTGCAACGGTTGAGACAGCTTTAAGGACAGCAAGGAAACGATTGTCGGAGCTTGATGATAATTTCCACTTCCACACCCTGCGACACACTTATACCACAAACCTGCTCTCAAATGGAGCAGCACCAAAGGATGTACAGGAATTACTTGGACACTCGGATGTAAGTACCACTATGAATGTCTATGCACACGCTAACCGAGAAGGTAAGCGAAACTCAGCCCGACTACTTGATAAGGTGGTTGGAGAATAAAATCGAATAAGAAAAACTTTCCCTTGTAGATACCTCATAAGGGCAAAAACAAGGGAAAAGGATACATATAGAGTGGCAAGGCATACCGCCAAGTCGCATAAAATAAGGAAAGTTGAGATTTTAGTTATACAAATTTTAAGTTGCCTTTTCAGGCGATAAACTTCTGGTGGGAGGTCTTGACGTTGTTCTGATTCACGATTGCATACTGCATGGTGGTGCCGATCTGCGAATGACCGAGGATTTTCTGCACCTGCTCAATGGGCATTCCCTTGTCGATGGCACGGGTAGCCATGGTACGGCGGAACTTATGCGGGTGGATCTTGTCCAGATTCAGCTCGCGGCCCAACTCTCGCAGACGGATCTCCACGCCGCTGATCTTCAAGCGGTCAAACGGGGCATCCAGCGTTACAAACAGCGCCGGGTTTGCATCGGTGCGGGAGCGCAGATAGTCCTGTAAATGCAGCTTTGCCTTGGCATCAAAATAGACCCGGCGCTCTTTGTCGCCTTTGCCGAACACTACACACTCGCGGGCTTCAAAGTCGATTTCTGAAATGTTCAGATTCACCAGCTCTCCCACACGAATGCCAGTGGAATACAACAAATCAATCATAGCAAGGTCGCGCGCACACTTGCAGTTATCCCGCAGGCGTTCAATAGCTTCGTCCGAGATGGTTTCCTTCACGGGCTGTTTGGTCTTGATTTTATGGATGCGGCGCATGGGGCTTTTGAGGATGTAGTCCTCTTCTTCCAGCCACGAGAAAAAGCTGGAAATATTCCGGCGCACATTGTCGATGGTCACTTTGCCGCAGTTGTTGATCTTCTGATATTCCACCAGATACCGCCGGATCTCTTCGGTGGTCATCTTGCGCAGGGGCGTGTCCACGGTTTGCAGCAGCCGTTCCACCGTGACCCGGTAATACTGGATGGTGCGCTCAGAGCAGCCCTCGATTTTCTTGGCATCAAGGAACAGCTTCAGATATTCCTCGTTGGAGATCTGCTCTTTCTGCGCTTCGGATTCAGAAAACGTCTGCAACAGCACCTCTTGCAGCTTTTTCATCTGCGCAACATTCAGGTACTCTGCCATCTCGTTGATAATCTTCACGATTTTGTCTTCCATATTGGCGCACTCCTTTTCTGGTGTACCAACATCCTGCTCCGGCAAAGTGCCTGTTGTTGCTTATTATCAGCCAAAATACTGTTGTATCAGGCTGTCAAAGAGTAATTGTGTCTGGTCAAGGGCTTTCTGCACTTCAACTTTTGATTTGTCTACCTCGACCACAAAGTCAGCAAACTGGTTTTGGAGGGGCAGAGGGGGAATTAAGACAGGTAACGCTCTGAGCTGGCGCATATTGATACTTGCAATACCTGTTGTCTGTTTGGCGCAACCCAAAAAGTAACGCTTTGCTTTTTGATGTTGCAAATATTCAGCAAAGTAAGCGGGCAAAAGTTCACTCTTATCAAGTCGCACACGGAAAATGTGATTTTGATGAATGGAATCTTTTAATGGATTTTTGATAATAGCACCACGGCCTACTTTGTCAGGGTCACCACCTTCAGTCATTAAAATATCATCTGGCATCAAACGATACTGCTCAATTTCCTGCTTGGTTGCCAAAATTGTTTTAACCGTAGTCCAGTCGATATATCCGCTTTTTACATTTGAAACTGCCATATATGGCACTTCGATTAATTCAGTTTCCGTTGTTTTACGCCCTTTCGTGATTCCTGAAACAATATCCGCAAGGCTTTCCAGTGACTTTTCAGGCCATTCGAGGGAGTTTAGTAACATATCACCAAACATCTCCACAAATCGAGCTTTGATAAGTTCATCCAGCTTGGTGAGCTGCTGCTTTCTGAAATCAATGCTAGACGATACCCGATTAAGCATATTTACAATTTCAAGCTGATTATCGTATTCGTGAAGCTGAATTTTTATAGTAGATAGAGTGGCTTTGTTCAGCGTAGCACCCATAACTGCTTTATTGGTTCCCTTACTCCAATCCTTTGCGCGAAGCAAGTAGTATAAGTATTCCGGCGAAATCTTTTCTACTCCTTTATCAATAAAGGCCATAATAGCTTCGTTGGAGTACATCTCTTTTTCTGTTATTGCCACCTTGCCCAAAGACAGCTTAAAGCTCATTATGACCGTATTGGCGGGAATCTTTTTGATGCCACTTTCTGCAACAGCTGAATCCGAAAGCGTCTCTTTTGTATTTGATATATATTTTCCTGAGTTAGTCAGATCCGCAATAGAAATCCAGTTGTTTTCTGATTTTTTCCAATAGCTTGAGTTATCTCTGGATGGGGTTTTGCCCATCTGGAGAGTAAAAAGTTCCGACAGGGCGTATTCCATAAACTCTCTCCCACAAATTAGAATTGTTTCATTTCAAAAGTTCTTCCAAAGCGTCCATCTCTGCGTCAATCTTCTTTTGCAAATCACGCAGCTGTGCCATAATTTCCTGTGTGGAAGGATACTCCACCGGCACATACTCGGTCTTTTTATACTTGTTGATGGACAAATCATAGTCGTTGCCCGCAATCTCCTCTTTCGGCACAAAGAAGCTCTGTTCCGTGCGCTCACGGGTGGCTTCAGCCTCCCGGTTGTGGAAACGAGCGATAATATCGGGGATGTCGTTTTCCGTGGTTGGACTGCGCTTATCATCCAGAGAGAAGCCGTCGGCTTTCATATCGTAGAACCAGACGTTATCGGTGCCGCCGTGGCCGGTCTTGGTGAAAATCAGGATGGCAGTAGAAACGCCCGCATAGGGCTTGAACACGCCGGAGGGCATGGAAATTACGGCTTCCAGACGGTTGTTCTCGATGATCTCCCTGCGAATCGCCTTGTGTGCAGTGGAAGAGCCGAACAGAACGCCATCCGGGACGATGCAGGCACAGCGTCCGCCGACCTTCAGCATCCGCAGGAACAGAGCGAGGAACAGCAGCTCGGTCTTTTTGGTCTTGCAGAGCTTGAGCAGGTCGGTGGAAACAATGTCGTAGTCCAGACTGCCCTTGAATGGGGGATTTGCCAGAATCAGGCTGTATTTGTCCTTGTCGGGGTTCTGGTCGCTCAGGCTGTCGCGGTACTCGATGAACGGGTTGTCCACGCCGTGGGTCATCATGTTCATAGCACCGATGCGCAGCATGGTGCGGTCCATATCGAAGCCGTGGAACATGTGGTTCATGTAGTGGTCTTTGTTTTTGCGGTCAAAGAACACTTCCTGCTTGCGGTTTTCGCGCAGATATTCGCCAGCGGCTACAAGGAAGCCCGCCGTGCCGCAGGCCGGGTCGCAAATCACATCGTCAGCACGGGGCTGCATCAGGTCAACCATCATGCGGATAATGTGGCGCGGCGTGCGGAATTGGCCGTTGACACCTGCCGTTGCCAGCTTGGAAAGCAGGTATTCGTAGATGTCGCCGCGAATGTCAATGTTGGAAAGCTGCGCCGCCTGCTCATACATTCCGTCCATGGCAGTCACGATTTTATCCAGCATCAGCGGCGTGGGCACTTTGAAAATGGCATCACCCATGTACTTGGCGTAGGCACTGTCCTTGTCGCCGTGCAGATTCTTGATGAAGGGGAACACCATCTCCTGCATGGTGGAGTACATTTTGCCTGCCGGGAAATCGTGGAAAACGCTCCATTTGAGCTGTACACCGTCCACAGTGCGCTCCCCGACCTGTACCTCGCCCGCAAAGATGCTCTTGTAGGGCAGACCCAGCATAGCGGCTTCTTTGGCGTGGGTGTTGTCGCTTTCATCGAGGTCGTGAATGAACATCAGATAGGTCATCTGCTCGATCACATCCAAGGGATTCGTCAGGCCGCCTGTCCAGAAAATTTCCCACAGGCTGTCAATTTTGCTTTTCAGTTCTCCGGTTACCATGTATGTTCCTCCTGCGTGTCGAGAAAATAAGCCCGACAAACAATAATTTGTTATACTGCTATTATACCGTTTCTTCGGGATCGGTTCAATCTGCAAAAGGAGGAAGCTCGGAGTTTTCTACATTGCACACATTATGCGCCCATCAAGGTGGAAAACATGATCCTTGGCGGCGGCATCCTGCGCAGCGGCGGCAGGACAAAAATCATTCTGGTCATCGACTGTCTGGGAACATGGTGCGTTGGCATTCCCTTGTGTCTGCTGGCTGCCTATGGGCTGCGGTGGGGCATCGTGGGCGTATATGCCCTGCTCAACGCAGAGGAAGCGTTCCGGCTGGTCTTGTCCCTTGTGATGTTCCGCAGACGCAGCTGGATGGTCAGCCTGTCTGAGAAACAAAGCGTACCCTGAAGAGCGCAAAACGCCCGCTCACCGTGGAGATTTGGACACGGTGGGCGGGCGTTTTATGCTTATTTTCCGAGTACAACGGAGAGCCTGATCTCCTTTTCCGTCTCGCTCAGGTCAAGAGCGCCGCCATCGGCGACGGTCACGCGCAGCTCATAGAGCGTACCGGCGGTAAGTTCCGTTACAGCCTCGCCGTCCTCGTCTGTGATCGACCACAGTGCAGGATCGACCTTTGCCAGCTTGCCGTCCACGCCATAGGCGTAGAGGGTCAGACCGGAGGTGCTGCCGGACAGGTTGTTCATACGGAAAGCTACCGTGGTGTTGGGATGTACGTTGCGGACGGTCACAGTGTTGCGCCAGCTTGCAACGGTGCCTTCGCCGCCGTTCTGCGCAAACCGCTCCTGCGAAAGGACGTTTCTTGCCGCCTGATCAAGCTCGACCTTGCGGTAGGGCATTTCGGGCAGATAAACAAACCGGTCCTGCAGACGAAGCAGTTCCAGATAGCCCGTCGGGCAGTAGAGCGCGTTGCCGCTGTTGCCGGCATACATACCAATGGCCATGTTGTTGTAGCCGTATTTGTTGGAAACATCCATCGTGAAAACCGTCTCGCCGGTTTCAAAGTCCAGAATGATGTACTGCCACATCCCGGTGGTCACATCCTGCACATAGCCGTAGATATAGCCCGTTGCGGTGGAAAGCTTCATGATGGAGGTGTCGCTCAGGTCGTTCCGGCACCAGACGCTCTTCATTTCGTAGCCGTTTGCGGTCTTTACGGTGTCCACACGCTCGATGCCGGGGGCGATCATGATGTTGCCCTTCATGAGCCAGTTCTGGTCGTAAATATTGGCGTAGCTCTGGATGGAGGAGTCGTTGTTGGGGTCCGCCAGACCTGCATTGCCCGCGCCAAACCAGTTGCAGACGATGGTGCTGACGGTGCCATTGCCGTCGTCATAGACGATGGCAGAGTTCTCAACGGCTACCTGATAGCCCTCGGGCAGGTCATCCAGCACCGGGGTGCTTGCCACGACCTCGCCGGTCTTCATATCGAGTGCAAGAAGGTTTACAGTGTCCTGATTATCCGTGAACAGCACAAGGTTCGGTGTCAGCGTGGGCGAGCAACCGCCGCCCCATGCAAGACCGCCGCCGGTGGTCTTATCGCCTTCGCCGCTCACCTTTGCACCCGCGCTCTCATAGGGCGTGCACCACACAACGTCTACGCCTTCTTCTGCACGCAGAAGATAGCAGTTTTGGTTGGTCAGGACCACCGCACCGTCCTTGGAGGCGGCGATGCCGTTTTCAGCGCCCTCGCCGGGGGTCAGTTCGTGGACAAAAACAGCCTTTGAAAGGTCTGTCTGCTCGCCGTTCAGGATCGCATCAATGGCCGAGCGGGCAATATAGCCGATGACGCCCTGCTGCTGGCGCTGCGGATAAATGCGGAAGCCTCCCGTTGCAAACCAGAGGTTTCCGTCATAGTCAAAGACCACGGACAGAAGATTCTGCGTCAGTTCTTTTCCAAGTGCGGCCTCGGCAGCAGCTTTGATATCAATGTCCAGCACCTTTTCAAATTCCGGCAGAACATTGCCGTTTTCATCCGTTGCGCGGAGCATCAGCACATGGTTGTTGCTCGTGGGGCAGACGATGCGGTTGGATTCGTCAAGGAAGGTATAGGAGCTCTGGATAACGTAACCGCCGCCGTCATGCTGTTTGGGGGAGAAATAGCCGAGCGTCTTTGTCTCTTCGGCGTTCAGGTCTCGGATGGCGATGCCGCCCAGCAGCGGCACAACGGCATGGCCGTAGCTGTCAAAATAGATAGCGGGAGAAGCATTTGCATTCGTCGTCTCATAGGAAACGTTGATCTCCGGATAGATGGCAAGCGGCAGGATTTCATCCGTCGAGTCGGTGTTGTAGCCATCGTGATGAATGTTTGCATCGCTCTTGGCCATGTAAGGGTTTTCCTCTACCTGCTTGGGGTTCAGAGCCTTTACCGGCAGCGCCGCAGAGGCTTGTTCCGCTGAAGAGGGCTGTACCGCAGCGGACGGGGCAGCGGGCTGCGAAGCGGCAGCACTGTCTGCCGGCGTCTGTGTTCCGCCGCAGGCAGCCATGGAAAGGCACAATGCTGCGGTCAGCGACAGGCTCAGCGCAGAATGGACGATGTTTCTCTTTTTCATAAACCGTTCTCCTTGTTGTGTTCGTTGCGGTCAGACCAGTGCTGCTCCGCCTGATTTTTTTCCATCCAGCCAGATGCGGAATCCCTGCCGCAAGGCGGCTTCGGTCACCGGCTCCAGCAGAAAATAGTCTGCACGCAACCGGAAGGCATGGAGCGAAAAATCCAGATCGCTGCACCAGATAATGCGTGTCTGTGGACAAAGCGCGCGCAGATGCTCTACTGCGTTCAATCCGTCGACCCCCGGCAGGGCGATCACGGCATTTGTCAGCGGCTCGTTGCGTGCAGCCTCAAAAAAGCTTTCCTGATCGTGGTAACAGTCCATTTTCGGGAACAAGCAATGTTCGGCGCAGAACCGCGAGATCTGCTCTGCCAGAAAAGCTTCCTGCGCCCTGCTGCTTGTCAGCACGGCAATTCGGTACACAGCGTGCCTCCTTTCTCTTGCGCCGTCGTTGGCGTTCTCTGCTTTCAGTATACGGACAGGCATGGTCTTTTCAAGCCATTTAGCACGAAAGCCCCTTTTCCGTCACGAAATCCCGGTTTCTGCTGCGACAGAACCGGGCAACTGTGCTATAATCAGGATGAAAGAGTTTATAAAGGAGGTTGGAAGCTGTAAAACGGCTTCCTGATACAGCATGAGGATCGCAATCGTCGATGACCTTGATACCGAGCGCACACTGCTGAAGGAGCGCTTGGTGCGGCAGCTGAGTCAGCGCGGCGCAGATGCAGAAATTTTAGAGTTTGACAGCGGGGAAGCCTTTCTGGCGGCAGAAAAAGAGCAGCGCTTTACCGCCGCATTTTTGGATATTTACATGGATGGTTTAAGCGGCATGGACGCGGCAAAGGAACTTCGGAAAACAGACGCAGACTGTCTTCTGGTTTTTACCACCACCTCGACAGACCATGCACTCGAGGGGTTTCAGGTACGGGCATTTCATTATCTGGTCAAGCCCTTTTCAGAGGCCGAGTTGTCCGGTCTGTTGGATGAAATGCTCGCAAAACTCCCCCGCCCGGAGCCGGTTTTGACGGTGAAGGTGGATGGCAGCGACATCCGTTTGCGCTATCGTGATATCATATCCGCCGAGCATTTCGCCCACATGATCAACATCCGCACCACTGCCGGCAAAACGCTTGCTACGCGCCAGAGCTTCAAAGCGTTCACCGAGCCGCTCAAAAAAGATCCGCGCTTTTTTGTCTGCGGACGTGGCGCGATCATCAATATGGAAAATGCTGCCGATTTTCAGGCTGCCGCCTTCTGTATGACGGACGGCAGCCGCGTCTATGTCAGTCAGGAGCTTTTGAAAGCCGCCCGGCAGGCCTTTATGGAATTTCTGCTGCAAAGGGGGCGTGCGGATTGAAGGACGTTCTGCGCCCGGTTCTGGAACTTACGGTCGTGTTTCCCGGTTTGCTGCTTGCGTATTTTCCGGTAGGTTCCTATCTGAAGCTGTCGCCCGCAAAGCTTGCAGCAGGGGCGGTGCCGCTGCTGCTCGGGCTTTGCCTTGGCGGCGGGCTGCTTTGCTATCATTTTGGCATTTCAACGGCGTTCTCCGTGCTGCTTATTACGCTTACAGCAATTTTTTTGTATCGCAGAACGCTGCGGATCTCTCTCTGGAAATCCGGGACCATCGCGCTTGCGGTCTGCGCGGTATTTGCGTGCCTGAACAGCCTGTCCCGGGCCGTCGGCACGGCAATCGTGATCCGGATGCAGCTGCCGCCGGACAAGCCGTGGTTCTGCTTTGGCGCCTGCATCTTTTATAATGCGGTCTGCTGGCTGATCACTGCCGCAGCCTATTATCCCGCCACCCACGCAGTACGCGCGATGGTGGAGGATGACAATTTTGCGCAGACGTGGTATGTGTTCTGGGTGCTTCCGATGGTGTTCATCCTGCTAAACCTTTTTATGGTCCCGCGCTACCAGATAACACTTCAGACAGGGCGGGTCTTGCAGGTCTACATCGTTATGAGCATCGCGCTTTTGTTTTTGATGTTCATGTTCAATGCGATCTTTCTGCTGATGGCAAACAGCCTTAACCGGAATGCGAGATTGCAGCAGGAAAATCAGTTTCTTTCCATGCAGCAGCAGCGCTATGAAAGCCTGAAAGCCGCCATTGAAGAAGCCCGGCAGGCGCGGCACGATATGCGCCACCAGCTGAATCAGATCTCCGCACTGGCCGAGGCAGGAGATCTGGATAACCTGAAGGCTTACCTTGCAAAAACGGTCTCCCGGATCCCGGATCTGGATATGAATTTCTGCGAAAACCGTGCAGCGGACAGTGTTGTCGGCTATTATTGTGCCCTTGCAAAGCGTGAGGGTGTTCCCTTTTGTGCCAAACTCGACTTACCACAGGTGCTTCCTGTGGACGAGATCGATCTGTGTCTGGTGCTGTCTAATCTTCTGGAAAACGCATTCGAAGCCAGCCTGCGCACCGCACCCGCCCGGCGCAAGATTGCGATCACCGCGTATGTCCATGCCGAGCGGCTTCTTCTGGTCGAAGTGGAAAACGCATTTGACAGCGCAGTTCACGAAAAAAGCGGGGTGTTCCGCTCTTCCAAGCGAAGGGAAAACGGGATCGGCATCCAGTCTGTCCGCCATATTGCAGAAAAGACCGGCGGTGCAAGCACGTTTACCCATCAGAATGGCGTTTTCTCTGCCAAGGTCATGCTTTGTGGAGAAAAGCAGCCGCCAGAGACCGCAGACAGCACCACGGAGTTGTACGGAAAGTGTGGAAAGTAATGCGGAAAGTGCGGAAACTTGCCATATAAAAAAGCAGAAACTTCTTTCCCCAAATGGCAACCTCTATGCTAAAAGTGGCAAGTGACATATACAAAACGCCATTATACAGAACTGCCCACTCCCTGAGAACTTCTCAGACGAGTGGGCATTCTTCTTTCCGTGTATCAAATTTACCTTCGTGGTCACTCAAACCGCCACCAAGTCATGGATCAAAAATCATCATTTTTCATTTGTCCCAGAGTAAGTGCACGGTTTCTGCACACTTTTGCACACCGGCGGGAAAGCCGTATTTTTCCTTGCATTGTCTGCATTCTGTGCATCGTGGCGGAACTTGTCGGGGCAAAGCCCCTCCATCTTGCTGCGCAAGACCGCTCCGTCGCTTAAAAGCCCCACTGGGGCTTTCATTGCTGCGCTGCGCTTGCAAACGCGAATTTTCTTACCTCCCCCGCGATACACCGTTCAAAAAAGGCCGCCGCACAAAACACTGTGCGGTGGCCTTAAAATTTGAACGCGTATTGCTATAAAAACGCTTACTTGCCCAGCATCTCGTGGGCGGTCTTGCAGATGGTAGCAGCGTCCAGACCGAACTTCTTCAGCAGATCCCATGCGGGGCCGGAGCAGCCGAACACGTCCTGCACGCCCACGCGGCGCACGGGAGTGGGCAGCTTCTCGCTGAGGACAGCGCAGACAGCCTCGCCCAGACCGCCGATGACGTTGTGCTCCTCGGCAGTGATGACCTTGCCGCACTCCTTGGCAGCCTTGAGGACGATCTCCTCGTCCAGAGGCTTGATGGTGTGGATGTTGATGACCCGGGCGTGGATGCCCTCGGCAGCCAGCTGCTCGGCAGCCATGCGGGCTTCGTTGACCATCAGACCGGTGGCGATGATGGCAATATCGTTGCCCTCGGTCAGCTGCTCGCCCTTGCCCAGTTCAAAGTGGTAGTTGGCCTCATCGTGGAACACCGGCACAGCCAGACGGCCGAAGCGCAGGTAGACGGGGCCTTCCATGGCGTAGGCGGCGCGCACAGCGGCGCGTGCCTCGATATCGTCGGCGGGGCAGATGACGGTCATGCCGGGGATGCTGCGCATCAGAGCAAAGTCCTCGCAGCACTGGTGGGAAGCGCCGTCCTCGCCCACAGAGATGCCGCCGTGGGTGGCGCCGATCTTCACGTTCAGGTGGGGGTAGCCCACAGAGTTGCGCACCTGCTCGAAGGCGCGGCCGGCTGCGAACATGGCAAAGCTGGAAACAAAGGGCACATAGCCCATAGCGGCCAGACCTGCGGCCACGCCTACCATGTTGCTCTCGGCGATGCCGCAGTCAAAGTGACGGTCCGGGTATGCCTTCTGGAATATACCGGTCTTGGTAGCGGCGGCCAGATCAGCGTCCAGCACCACCAGATCATCGTGGCCTTCCGCAGCCAGCTCCTTCAGGGTGTTGCCGTAGCTGTCGCGGGTCGCGATCTTTTTCACGTCTGCCATCTCAGTTCTCCTCCTGTTCCAGCGCGGCATAGGCGGCGTTCAGCTCGTTCATGGCCACCTGATACTCTTCATCGTTGGGGCCCTTGCCGTGCCATGCAACGGAATTGGTCATATAGGAAACGCCGGTGCCCTTGACCGTATCCAGAATGATGCAGGTGGGCTTTTCGGTCTCGGCGTGGAAAGCCTGCACGGCGCTCTCGATCTGGTCAAAGTCATGGCCGTTGATGGTGACCACGTTGAAGTTGAAGGCGCGCAGCTTATCTTCCAGCGGGGCGCTGTTCATGACGGTCTCGGTGGTGCCGTCGATCTGCAGATGGTTGCGGTCCAGCATCACGCACAGGTTAGAAAGGCCGTAGTGGGCGGCAAACATAAAGGCCTCCCAGCATTCGCCCTCTTCCACCTCGCCATCGCCCAGAATGGCGTAAACGTTCACGGCAGAGCCGGCGTGCTTTGCGCCCAGCGCCATGCCGCAGGCGGCAGAAATGCCCTGACCCAGACTGCCGGTGGACATATCCACGCCGGGCACGCTGTTCATGTTGGGGTGACCCTGCAGGCGGCTGCCGATCTTGCGCAGGGTCTTGAGCTCCTCCACCGGGAAGAAGCCCCGCTCTGCCAGCGCGGCGTACAGCGCCGGGGCGGCATGACCCTTGGACAGCACCAGACGGTCGCGGTTCGCCATCTTGGGCTGGGCAGGGTCGATGTTCAATTCCTTAAAGTACAGATAAGACAGCACGTCTGCGATGCTCAGACTGCCGCCCGGATGACCACAGCCTGCACTGTGGGTCCCTTCGATCACGCCCATGCGGATGTGGCAGGCGTGCTTTTTCAGGGTAAGTTTTTCAGCATTTGTCATGATGGTCCTCCCGTATGAACCTCAGAATTCATGCGCTCAAAAAAGCCTCTCGTCAGCGCCCCGGCGTCAAGATTGCCGCAGCGCGCTTTTTTTCAATTTTATATTATCCATTCTGCGCAAAAAGGTCAAGCTTCTTCCAGCAAAATGTACAGCCCCGGGGAAATTTTTTTGCGAATAGACCGATTTTTGTCTATTTTGCAGACATCCCGCCCCGCTTGACAGGGGCAAAATGGTTTGTTATACTTTTGACCATCGTTCCGGCAGGAAGCCGGACACGGGCGGGCAGCAGCCTGCCGCTTTCCCCAGCAAGCAATATTTTTTTGAAACAGACGCCACGAAGGGGTCTGCCTTTGGCATGGAATGCCGGGGCAGGCTCCTTTTTATTTTGCGGCTGAAAATGGAGGGACCCTTATGAAAACCAAAAACGCTTCGCCTGTGCGGCAGCTGGTGCCGGCTGCCCTGTTTTTAGCGCTGGCCTTTGTGCTGCCCCTGCTCACCGGACAGGTACCCAAGGTGGGCAATATGCTCTGCCCGATGCACTTTCCGGTGCTGCTGTGCGGCTTTATGCTGGGCGGCCCGTGGGGGCTGGCTGTGGGCTTTGCCGCCCCGCTGCTGCGCTCGGTGCTGTTCGGCATGCCCCCCATGTTCCCGGTAGCCATCTCCATGGCCTTTGAGCTGGCCACCTACGGGCTGGTGTCCGGGCTGCTGTGGCGCAGGGCAAAGCACAGCCTGCCCGCGCTCTACGCCGTGCTGCTGACCGCTATGGTGTCCGGGCGCATCGTCTGGGGCATCGTGCGCTTTGTGCTGGCCGGGCTGACCGGCGGCAGCTTCCCCTTCAGCGCATTTTTGTCCGGGGCGCTGTTTACCGCCGTGCCGGGCATCGTAGCGCAGCTGGTGTTCATCCCGCTGCTGCTCACCGCCCTGCAAAAGGCCGGCTTTGCGGACTGACCTCTGCGCGCACCCTTTGTGCAAATAAACGATACTTCAACCGGTTTTTAAGGCACTTTTTCCAAAAGAAACGGAAAACCGGAAAAATTGTGCCGTTTTGTGGCTTTCTGTTGGCAAATGTGATAAACTTGGACTAGATGTGGGCGTGTGCCGCTGTGCACTGCCCACAAGGAGTAAATGAAGAAGAGAGGTCGTTTATCGTGAAGATCATTCGTACAAAGGACTACGCTGATATGTCCCGCAAGGCAGCAAACATCATTTCTGCGCAGGTCATCATGAAGCCGGACTGTGTGCTGGGTCTGGCTACCGGCGGCACCCCCGTTGGCATCTATGAGAAGCTGGTGGAGCGCTACAACGAGGGAGATCTGGATTTTTCTGAGGTCACCTCCGTCAATCTGGACGAGTACCGCGGCCTGCCCAAGGAGCACCCGGAAAGCTACTGGAGCTTTATGCACCGCAACCTGTTCGACCATGTGAACATCGACCCCGCCCACATCAACCTGCCGGACGGCACCAACATGGACGCCGAAGCCGAGTGCAAGCGCTACGACGAGGTCATCCGCAGCGTGGGCGGCGTGGATCTGCAGCTGCTGGGCATCGGTCATGACGGTCACATCGGCTTCAACGAGCCCCACGATGCCTTTGATCTGGGCACCCACTGCGTGGACTTGGCCCAGGAAACCATCGAGGCCAACAAGCGCTTCTTTGACGGCAACGTGGATCTGGTGCCCAAGCAGGCTTATACCATGGGCATCCGCACCATCATGCAGGCACGCAAGGTGCTGATGGTGGTCAACGGCGCAGGCAAGGCCGAGATCGTCAAAAAGGCCTTCTTCGGCCCTGTCACCCCCGAGGTGCCCGCAAGCATCCTGCAGCTGCACCCGGACTTCATTCTGGTTGGCGATGAAGAGGCTCTGAGCCTGATCTGATCCTCCAAGCTTCTGAGCCGCTGCACGGCTGCCGCCGTGCAGCGGCTTTTTGTTGTCCTCTCTTTACATTCCGCCGAAAAAGCGGTATTCTTTTTCCAGAACAAACTTTCCCGGGAGGAGACCATGGATATCCGCCAGCTGCACTACTTTTTGACCCTGTGCGAAGAAATGAATTATACCCGCGCCGCACAGCGGCTGTTCCTGTCGCGGCAGGCGCTGCGCCAGAGCATCTCTGCGCTGGAAGCCGAAATGTGCGGGCCGCTGTTCATCAGCGCCCACCACAAGCTGGCGCTCACAGACCGGGGCATGAGCCTGCAGCGCCATGCCGCCCCGGTGGTGGAGCAGTTCCAGCAGATGCAGGCCGCGCTGCGGGCAGAGATCCAGTCTGCCCAGCCGGTGCGCATCGGCATCAGCGTGGCGCTGGTGCCGGACTATCTGCCCGGGCTGGAGACCCAGCTGGACAAGTTCCGGCAGCAGTACCCCCATGTGGAGATGCGGTTCCGCCTGCTGGACAACGACGCCGTGGCCGATGGAGTGGAGCAGGGCGAGCTGGACGCGGGTCTGGTCATCGACCTTGGCTGCGCCGCACCGGTGCTGGCGCGCACCACTCTGCGGGCAGACCCCGCCTGTCTGCTGGTGCCACGGGGACACCCCTTCTGGGAAAAGGAGCGCATCCCGCTGGCAGAGCTGCGCGGGCAGCGGGTGCTGCTGCCCAGCCTGCGGCAGGATCTGTTCAGCCCGCTGTGGGCGGCCTGTGCCCGGGCGGGCTTTGCCCCCAATGCCGAGATCGGCCCCAGCTTTTATCAGGCCTACTATCTGGTGCAGGAGCAGCTGTGCACCTGCCTGACCCGCTACGAGCCCGGCGCGCGCCGGGAGCTGGACCGGGTGCGGGACGTGCTGCTGGAGGATATGCCCCCGCTGTGCGTGTCGCTGGTGCAGCGGCGGGACACCAGCTCTGCCTACATCGACCTGCTGCGCAGTTACCTGTTAGAGGTTCTGGGCAGCACCGCCAGCCTGCCGCCCCGCCGGGGTCGCCCGGCAAAGCCCTTCTATACCGCACCGGTGCTTTCCAGCGCCGCCGCCAAGGCTGCTCCGGAGCATCCCGCCCCGGGCACCCAGCTGCCCTTTGCGGGCGGCAACAACTTCCGGGAGCTGGGCGGTTACCGCGCCGACGAGGGCAAGACCGTAAAGTGGGGGCAGATCTACCGGGGCTTCCCCACCGGGCGGCTGACCACCGAAGCTGACCGCGCCCGGCTGGACGGGCTGGGGCTGCGGCTCATCCTTGACCTGCGCAGCGGCGTAGAAGCCGCAAAGCTGCCGGACTATGTGCCGGACGGCGCACGGCTGGTGCAGATCTGCGGCCTACGGGATGCCACCGGGCAGGAGATCGATTTTTCGCCCAACGACATCCAGCGGCTGGTGCAGAGCGCCCCCGCCGGGACGAACCTCACCCAGCTGATATACCGGCAGATGCTCACCGGCAACAAGGCCTTCAAGGAGCTGTTCCGGGCGCTGGAAGCCGGCGAGACGCCCATCCTGTTCCACTGCACGGCGGGCAAGGACCGCACCGGCGTAGCCGCCATGCTGATTCTGCTGGCGCTGGGCGCTTCGGACGAGACCATCTGCGCGGATTACGCCCGCACCAACCTCTGCCGCGCCGCCGAGATCGAAAAGGCCATGGCTGACCATGCGGCGGAGATCGCCGCCGACCCGGCGCAGCGGATGCGCTGGCAGTCCTCCGCCGGAGTAGACCCGGAGACTGCGCCCTTTGTGCTGCGCACCATCCGGCAGGACTACGGCAGCGCCGAGAGCTATCTGGAAGCCGAATACGGCCTGACCCCCGCCCGCCTGATGCGGCTGCGGCGGATGTATCTGGAATAAGATGATTTTAAATTTCGGGATAGCGGAGCGTCTGCGGACGCTCCGCTATCCCATTTTCACGGGGAGGGGTCGTGACGGCAAACGGCAGCTGCCGCGCTGGTTTCCTGCGGAAACAGCCGCGCGGCGGGGGAAGCCTTCATGCGGAAAATTGATTTCCATGGTAAACATCGATTCCCTCTTGAAAAAAAGCCTGTTGTCCGATACACTGAATATAACGAATCTTATAAGAAGGAATGAAGCTGACCATGGCTGCAAAAACGCCTGCCCAGTGGAAAACACTGTTTGAAAACGTACCCTTCCACCGCGAAAACTACTATACCGGCCCCCTTGGGCCGGACTACACCCCCGGCGGCACCTGTCTGCGGCTGTGGGCACCCACCGCCGAAGCGGTCACCGTGACCTTATACCACAAGGGAGACGGCGGCGCCGTGCTGGGCACAGAGCCCCTTGTGCGCGGGGCGCATGGGGTGTGGAGCGTCTGGCTGCCCGGAGAGCAGCACGGCCGCTATTACACCTTTGCCGTCACCGTGGACGGCATCACCCGCGAGACCGGCGACCCCTACGCCCGAGCGGCGGGGGTAAACGGCGTCCGCAGCATGATCGTAGACCTTGCCCGCACCGCGCCCTCCGGGTGGGAGCGGGATGTGCGTCCCACTATCCCCCCGGCACAGCGCGCCGTGTGGGAGGTGAGCGTGCGGGACTTCTCGCAGGATGCCGCCAGCGGGGTGCGCCCGGCGTGGCGGGGCAAATATATGGCCTTTACCCAGCAGGGCACTACCCTGCACGGCGATGGCATCCACCCCACCTGCCTGAACTACCTCAAGCGGTTGGGGGTAAAATACGTCCAGCTGATGCCCATTTTTGATTTTGGCAGTGTGGACGAGGCAAAACCTTTGCTGCGGCAATATAACTGGGGCTACGACCCCACCAACTTCAACGTGCCGGAGGGCAGCTACTCCACCGACCCCACCCGGGGCGAGGTGCGCATCCGGGAGTGCCGGGAGATGATCGCTGCCCTCCATGCGGCGGGCATCGGGGTGGTGATGGACGTGGTGTATAACCACACCTACCGCACCGAGAATCCCTTCAACAGCACCGTGCCGTACTACTTTTTCCGGCAGAACCCGGACGGCAGCTTTTCCAACGGCAGCGGCTGCGGCAACGAGTTTGCCAGCGAGCGCCCCATGGCGCGGCGCTACCTCATCGACTCCATCCTTTACTGGGCAAAGGAGTACCACATCGACGGCTTCCGGTTCGACCTGATGGGCTTGTACGACGCCGAGAGCATCAACGCGGTGCGCGCCGCACTGGATGCCCTGCCCGGCGGGCGGGACATCCTGCTGTACGGTGAGCCGTGGCAGGGCGGTGCCAGCCAGCTGCACCGGTACGAGGCCAACAAGGCGAACCTTGCCATGCTCAACGAGCGGGTGGGCATCTTCTGCGATGACACCAGGGACGCCATCAAGGGCGGCTGCTTCGATGCCCGGGAGCCGGGCTATGTGGAGGGCAAGCCCGGCAGCTTCTGGGATATCGGTGCAGCGGTGGCGGCATGGTGCCGCAGCGACCGTCTGCCGCCCCACGCGCCCAGCCAGATCGTGAGCTATGTTTCCGCCCACGACAACTTTACCCTGTGGGACAAGCTGCTCTGCGTCCGGTACGAAAAGCCGGAGTTCACCGCCCGGGACACCGTGGCGCTGGCACAGAACCGGCTGGCGGCGGGCATCTACCTGACCAGCTTCGGCCTGCCCTTCATGCAGGCAGGTGAGGAGTTCGCCCGCACCAAAAAGGGCGTGAGCAACAGCTATCGCTCCTCCCCCACCCTGAACCGTCTGGACTGGAACCGCGCCGAGAAGTACCACGCCCTCGTGGACTACTACCGGGGGCTTCTGGCGCTGCGGGCAGCCTTTCCCCGGCTGGGCAGCACCGACCGTCACGCCCCGGAGGCTTTGCAGTTCTTTGCACTGGAGCAGCCGCTGGTGGGCTGGATGCTGCCCGCCGTCTGGGGAGACGGCGCGGCATGGAGCGCCCTGTGTGTCTTTTATAACCCCACCGAAACCGCCTGCACCGTTCCCCTGCCCGCCGGGCAGTGGAAGCTGCTGAGTGACGGCACTTCTTCCAGCCTGTGGCGCGGCCCAAGCCGCATTTTCACCGGCAATGCCCCCCTTGCGCCGTACAGCGCAACTATTTTTGGTGCGGTGTGAATAAAGAACGAACTCCCTCAGTCAAAACCTGACGGTTTTGCCAGCTCCCTCGGAGAGGGAGCCATTGGCATAGC
>NZ_JBBMEO010000016.1:0-46465 GCF_040096515.1 Faecalibacterium tardum
GTGGAGTCCAGAGGTAGGGAGGGGGGAGTCGGAACACCCCTCCCTGCCTCTGGCCCAGCGGAGCGTCCCTGCGCGCTAAAGGCAAGCTGGAACTTCCCCTGCGGAGCATCTTCTAAATCGTCCCCGCTCCCGGCATTGCCGCGCCAGCGGCACATCATTCCTCCGGCAGCTTTGCCACCAGCAGGGTAAAGACCACCAGCCCCACGCAGGGCACGATGTTGGAAGCCATACCGGCGGCAAGCCCCACACGCTCGGCCACCATGCCGATGACCCACGGCATCAGGATGGCACCGCTGGAGGCCACCGGCAGCATGATGCCCATGCTGGTCACGCTGGTCATGCGTCCCGCGCTGGCCACGGCGGTGGGGTTCAGCCCGGACATCGAGATGGCAAAGGCGAACAGCAGCAGGATGGCTGCGCCCTGCGTGTGCGCCATGACCAGCAGCACATAGAACACGGTGCACAGCACGCTCATGCCCACCATGGCCTTGCGGGGATTTTTTAAGGGGAACACAAAGGCAATGAGCAGACGTCCCACCAGCGTAGCGCCCCACATCACGGTAACGGTGTAGGCCGCCAGCGTGCCCGCAATGATGCCGCTGCCTTTGAAGTAGGTCACCATCCAGCCGTTGACGCTCTGCTCGGCGGCGTTCTGGAAAAAGAGCAATCCGGTCAGCAGCCAGAAGCGGGCAGAGCGCAGAAAGCTCCAGTCGATGGCTTCCTTCTCGGCGCTGCTTTTGCTCCTACCGCCGCGCAGCGGGGTAAAGACGTATACCAGCCAGAGCAAAAGCCCCATGGCTGCCAGCAGAAAGACGGCCAGCTCGGTGCTTACCCGGGCTGCTGCCGCAATGAGGAAGGGGCACAGCAGTGCGCCGCAGGCGTAGCAGCTGTGCATCAGGTTCATGCCCCGGGTGCGGTCGGCGGAATGATCGCTGACCAGAATGGTACAGGTATTGATCACGCTGCCCTTAGCGATGCCCACCACAAAAAAAGCCGCTGCCAGCAGCGCCACTGCGCCGGTCAATCCCATGACGGCGTAGCCCACCGCATAGCCGATGGTCAGCAGCAGCACACTGCGTTTCATGCCCAGCGCACTGGGCAGCATGCCCATCAGCAGCCCCGCCAGCAGGTTGCCCACGCTCATCAGGGAGAGCAGTGTACCGGTCATGCCGTAGGCAAAGCCGTAGCGCTCCTGCAGCAGGCTGACCACCACACCTGCGCTGATGGCGCAGATGCCGCTGAAGAAAAAGGTCGCAAAGCCCGCATTGCGCAGGCGCGTGTTCTGTTGTTCCATGGTGTACCTCTCTTTGCGGAAATATCCTTTCTCTATTTAACCATTTTTTTGCGGCTTTGCAACCGGATTTTCTTACAAAAAGCAGCAAAAAACTGCCGCACAAAACGTGCGGCAGCCTTTTGCTTTTATAATATGTATTTCTCAGTCCAGATCTTCCGCTTCCAGCACCGCAACACCTTCGTTTTCAAAGGTCTTGCGGAGAAGATCGGCCAGACCCGGGTTGGGTGCCTTGTTGTGGATGCACAGGATGATCTTTCCGTTCAGGCTGGCGGCTTCCACACCCACGGATGCGCCATCCGGCGGCACCCAGACACCAAAATCTGTGGTGTACTGTGCCAGCTCCGGGGTGGCGGGCATCAGCGGGTTGCCCAGATAGCTGAGCCAGAAATCCGAAATGATGCCGCCAATGTACTCGCCCATCTGGAACACCCGCTGCTTGATGCGCAGGGGGGCTTTTTGCTGGTCCACCTTGTACACCCAGCCCATCTGCTCGGTCATGCGGCGGCGCTTGGACTGCGGCTGCAGATCCCGCTTGATATCTGCATCGATATCAGATACAAGATCTGCAAGGCGGGTGTGGGCTTGCAGCTGCACTGTATGCTCAAAGCTGCATACGCAGTTGTACAGCGCATGCGGCACACCGGCCACATCGCGGGTATCGGAGGAGTAGGAATACTGGATCTTCTCCTTGCCCAGATACTCCCGCATGGCCATGCACAGCAGACTCATCAGGGCGCTTACCGGCTTTGCGTTGTTTTCCAGTGCTTTTTCCACAAGGCTCTGCTTACTCAGGCACACCCGGGTACGGCGCAGCGCACCCTCGTAGGTCTGCACTACGTCCCGCCGGATGGCATCGCTCCCGGCCTCCACGGGTGGATACTCTTCCAGCATGGCCTGCATATCGTAGGGCGGGTCGCACATGATCTGCTGCACCGCAAAGGCTGTGCCGTAACGCAGGTTGCAGTACTGCTCCAGAATGCTGGTGAACAGGGGCGATACCCCGTGGCCGTCCAGTAGGAAGTGGTGCCAGTCAAAATAGACGGTATCCCCTTCGCAGCTGATGCAGAACAGATAGCCGTTCGTCTGTTCCGGGATATTGCGCATGGTGCTGCCGTGGTACACAAGGCAGGGCTCCGTATTGGGCTCCAGCCACATCTCCCGCTTTTCCTGCACCAGCCGCTGGGTATAATAAGGCGCACTTGCCAGGGCCGTTGTCAGTGCCCGCTGCAAAAGGGTGATATCCACCGCATCCCGCAGCGAGAACTGGTACCGGCACTGGACTTTTTCCCGACGAAAAAAATACATGACACCCTGAAAGTTATATTCCGTCGAGCGCTGTTGCGTTTCCATTGGTTTTTACCCCACGTTTGCTGCCAGATAATCCACCAGATCACCCATGGTGACAAAGTTGCGCAGCTCCTTTTCCGGGATGCGCAGACCAAAGGTCTCCTCAAGATCTGCCACAATGGTCAGGATCTCCATAGAGGACAGATCCAGATCGTCCATCAGGACGCTGCTTTCGGTCACATCCTCCGGCGATACCTCTGCGACGTCCTCCAGAATAGCCGTGATCTGAGAAATGATTTCTGCACGTTCCATCGTATTATGCTTCCTTTCTGTTGCGTTTTACTTGCGCACCAGCTTGCCCGTAGCGTTGCGGGGCAGCGGTGTTTCGCTGAACTCCACCACACCGATGCGCTTGTACAGCGGGACGGTGCGGTTCATCTGGGCAACAAAGTCACGCACGGTCTGCTGGTGCTCCTTTTCACAGTATACCACAACACCTATCTTTTTGCCCAGTTCTTTTACGATACATTCCTGTACGGCGGGACATTTTTCTACCATGCCCTCCAGCTCCTCGGGGCTGATGTTCTCGCCGCTGTCCAGAATGATCAGGTTCTTCTTGCGTCCGATGATGTAGTAGTAGCCGTCCTCGTCCACCCGGGCAAGGTCGCCGGTATGCACCCAGCCGTCCTTGTCGATGACCTCTGCGGTACCCTCCGGGTCTTTATAGTAGCCCATCATCACGCAGTCGCCGCGCATGCACAGCTCGCCGTCCGGCTCGATCTTGTAGTCCATGTACGCGCTGCCCTGACCCACGGCGCCAATGTGCTTTTCGTCCTGTGCAAAGTTGATGATACCGGCGGCGCAGGTCTCGGTAGCGCCGTAGCACTGGATGACGAACATCCCGTTGTGCGCCATATCCAGCAGCACCTGCGGGTCAAACATGGCAGAGGAGCCGATAGGCACCCACAGATTGCCCAGACGGTCGCGGTGGCCGCGCATCACGTCCTTGTGCAGGGCGTTCATGATCATCGGCACCACAGACATGATCTGGCTGGGCATCTTCTGGATATCGCGGTAGAAGTTGCGGATATCGCTGCCCAAGTTCAGCGGCCAGCCCATGACGGTGGTGGAGAACAGATCGATGAAAGCGCCCAGATGGAACATGGGCAGCACCATGTAGTGGCCGGGCAGGGGCTTTGTCAGATCGATCTTGTCTGCCAGCTGTGCGGAGATTGCCCACAGCACATGACCTGCGCTGAACAGGTTGCGCTCGCTCATCATAACGCCCTTGCTCAGGCCGGTGGTGCCGGAGGTGAACATCAGCACCATCAGGTCATCGTGACCGATGGGGTGCAGCTCGGCTGCCGGCTCATAGCTGCGGAAGCCGTCCATGGGACGCAGGATGCTGCCATAGGCGGCTTCCAGCTGTGCCTTGTTGCCGTAGTCCTCGCCGTCGGTCAAGATGGCGGCGGGCTCTACCAGCTCCAGCTCGTGGGACATCTCTTCCCAGCTCTTGCGCTGGTTCATCGGCACCAGCACGCAGCCTGCCATGATCGCGCCAAAGGTGTTTACCACATATTCGTAGCTGTTCTTGCTCAGCAGACAGATCTTTTTGCCTTTCACATCCGGGATGGTGCTCTGCAGGCAGGTGACCGTCCGGCGGACATCCTGTGCCAGCTCCTTAAAAAGGACGGTGGTCACCGTGTCAGTCTCCTCGGTGTAGTAACGGAAGGCTACGCGCTCGGGAAATTCCTTTTCCATGCCCTGCGTAATGGCATCGTACATCGTGTTCACGAATTTTTCCATTGTAGGCTCCATCCTGTTTTGTTCTGTTTGTTTTATCCTCAGCGCAGCAGTTTGCCCGTGGCGTTGCGGGGCAGCGGCTCTGCACTGAACTCCACCACACCGATGCGCTTATACAGCGGCAGGGTACGGTTCATCTCGGTGATATGCTCCTGCACAGTCTGCTGCTTGTCCTGCGGGCAGTACACCACAGTGCCGATCTTTTTGCCCATTTCCTTCACGACACATTCCTGCACGGCGGGGCATTTTTCCACAAGACCCTCCAGCTCCTCGGGGGTGATGTTCTCGCCGCTGTCCAGAATGATCAGGTTCTTCTTGCGGCCAGTCAGGTACATATAGCTGTCCTCTTCCAGCCGGGCGATGTCGCCGGTGTGGAACCAGCCGTCCTTGTCGATGACCTCAGCCGTGGCCTCGGGGTCCTTATAGTAGCCCAGCATGATGGGGGTGCCGCGCATGCACAGCTCGCCATCGTCCAGCTTATACTCGCAGCTGTTGTCCACATGGCCCACGCTGGTCAGGTGCTTTTCCTCCTGGGAGGAGTTCCAGGCACCATCGCCGCAGGTCTCGGTCATGCCGTACATCTGGGCAATAAAGAAGCCCTTGTCCATCAGATCCTTGAGCATCTGGGGGTCGAACATGGCTGCGCCGCAGGTCAGGACGCACAGGCCATTCAGGCGGTCGCGGCGGCCCTTCATCACATCCTTATACAGGCTCTTCAGCAGCACCGGCACCACAGCCATCACCTCGCTGTGCATCGCGCCGATATCGCGGTAGAAATACTTGAGGTCGTTGCACAGGTTGATGCAGTGGCCGGTAATGCTCCAGGATACCAGGCTGGTCATGGCCGAGATGTGGAACATGGGCAGCGCGGACAGCGAGCAGAACTTATCGGTGTCCCAGCCGGTCGCCTTGCGCACATCATCAAACGGATTCAGGAAGGCGGGCATGGCCGCAAACAGGTTCTTCTGGCTCAGCATAACGCCCTTGCTGCGGCCGGTGGTGCCGGAGGTAAACATGATAAAGGCCATCGCGGCAAGATCTTCCACTTCCTTTACATCCTGTGCGGGGGCAAAGGCGGTAAAGGCATCCATCGGCTCCAGCTTTGCACTGTAGGCATCCGCCAGAGCAGGCTCCCACTGCAGATACTCACCGTCCTGCAGCACACAGACCGGCTCCACCAGATCCAGCTCGTACTGGATCTCGTCCCAGTTCTTGCCCATATTCAGCGGCACTGCCACACCGCCCGCCAGCATGGTGCCGTACATGCAGATGACGTAGTGGTAGCTGTTGCGGGCTAGGATCGCGACCCGCTGCCCCTTGACATCCCCTGCCTTACTGCGCAGGAAGCTGACGAACCTGCGCAGATCCTGGGCATACTGGCGGTAGTACACCTCTGTTACGCCCTGTTTTGCCTCGTCATAATACCGGATCGCCACGCGGTCCGCATAGATCGTTTCCATATTACAAAGTGACTGATACAGCGATGTGACCATAATTTTAACCTCCCGGAGCATTTTGTCCTGCCCAGTGTCCGGCTCCGTCCTTCGGGGCGCAGCCCGGGCGCTCAACTGTGCCCAGTATACAATATCTTCCAGTGCAATGCAATACTTCTGCAACATTTAATTTCCAGCATTGACAATTTTTACTTGCATATCTTTTGGTGCGGTTCGGCCAAATTCTACCTTTCGTTGCAATCTGTCCGTTCCTGTGCTACAATTTTTAGCGCAAAATACCAGTTCCGGTATGATGCGGACTGCAAAACAAAATTGACAGTCTCTATAAAAAGCATTATACTAGCCATATATCATGACAATGCTGTATAAAAATCGATCGTTTGCGCCGTATCCGGCTTTTTTCTTGAGGGGTATTGGTCCGGCGCAGGGAAGGAATCTTTCATGGAAACAACCAAGCCCCGCACTGTCAGCTCCATCGGGATGTTTGATATGCTCAAGGGCGCTGGGATGCTGGCCATCGTGCTGGGACACACTGCGGAGCTTTATCCGCTTCAGTTGTCGAACGGCCTGTCGCTGACCGCCTTTTTGGTCTTTGTCTACCGCGAAACGCTGATGGCGGCCTTTTTCATCGCCAGCGGCTACGGCTTCCGCAAGCGCTCCATCGGCAAGTGCATCCACCAGCAGCTCAAAAGCCTGCTCAAGCCCTTTTGCTACACTGCGATGTTCACCACGGTGCTGCATTTTATCATTCACTATAAGACTTTTCACTACCTGCCCGGCTCCCTGAGCGAGAGCATCAAGGTGGCGGGCGGTTTTCTGCTGGGTCTGCCCCATACGGCTACCTACTTCGGGCAGGAGTTCTTTTCCTGCGGGCCCATGTGGTATCTGCTGGCGCTGCTGATGGGCTGGATCGCGCTGGACGTTATCCTGAACATCTTCCCGGAGCGGTACATCCCGTGGGCGGTGGGCGGCTGCGCCCTGCTGGGCTGGGGTGCCAGCCTTGTATGGGAGCTGCCCTTCTGCCTGATCCAAGGCGCGGTGATCACGCCGTACCTGTACCTTGGTTACCTTGCCAAGCGTCAGCACTGGCTGGATCAGCCCTTGTCCCGCCGGATGTCCTGCATCCTGTGGGCTGCCGTTCTGCTGATCCCGGCGGCTGCCTTTGCCACCGGCATCACCGACTGTGTGTCCATGGCAGAGTGGACCTTAGGCCCCATCAGCATCCTGCTGGACGGCCTTGCCGGCCTGCTGTTCGTCCGGCTGTTTCTGCGGCTGAACCGGCACCGGAACGCGCTGGTAAGCTTTTTTGAGGCCATTGGCCGCCGCTCCCTGTACATCTTCTGCATACATACCGTAGAGCTTACCGCTATTCCGTGGTATCTGTTCGCGGCGAAATACGCCGACCGCCCTGTTTTGGGCATCTGCCTGCAATATGTCCTTTCGCTGGGTTCCATCTGGCTTGTCTGTGCCCTGCTGCAACGGCGGCGGGATCTGGTCATCAAGCTGTTCCCCGCCCGGCGGCACACCCCGCAGGTGCACTACACCCCACGGCACTGATATTCTGAATGTTCCGGCTGCGGCGGCGCAGCCGATCTTAGGATTAGGAAGAGGAGGATCCCGTTATGAACCACGATGCCCCCGTGACCCCTGCTGCCCTGCAGGCGCACATTGCCGAGCTGGAGCAGCAGCTCAAGCTTTCGGACGAGGGTGTTTCCCAGCTGGCGCAGCGGTGTCTGGAGCTGGAACAGCAGCTGCTGACCTGCCAGACCGAGCTTTCCAGGCACAGCGCCGAGGCCGAAAACATTACCCTTACCCTGCCGCAGCTGTTCTATGACACCGGCAGCGGCTTTTCGCCCCGGGAATGCCTGATTGCCACCGAGGATGTCTACAACGAGCTGACCCACGAGGTGTCGGTCACCTTTATTCTGCCGGAGGACGCCCGCGCCGTCCGGCTGGACCCGGGCGAACTGGCCTGCTGCATCACTGACCTTGCCATCTCGGACGAACGCATCAGCTTTCAGCCGGTCAACGGCCTTGTATTGCAGGAGGACAGCCTGCTGTTTTTGGACGTAGACCCCAACCTTTCGCTGCACTGCACCACCGGCTTTGGTGCCGGCATGAAGTTTGCGGTGAACTATCACTACTACCCGCTGGGACGTTTTCTGCACGAGCAGCCCGGCAAATCTCTGCTGCGGGCGCTGAACGACCTGAAGCTGAAAAACGCCACCGCCGCGCAGGAAGCAGCCGAGGTATTGCAGGCCAGCCGCGCCGAGTGTATGCGGCTGAACCAGCAGCTGCTGACCCTGCAGGGCATCCAGCACGAATATCAGGTCTCGCTGGAAAATATGCGCGCCAGCAGCAGCTGGCGGCTGACCGCCCCGCTGCGCAAGCTGCTGACCCTGCTGCGCGGCCACTGAGCCCGCCCGATATTCTGCCCGGAGGAGTTGGATCATGTACACCAGTTACAGTACCCTGCAACGCAAGCAATTGTCCAAGCAGGTCTATACCGATACCCAGAGCACCTATCTTCTGGTCTACGCGCCGGGGCGTCACAAGGCGCTGGAAACGGCGCTGCAAAACCAGCTGCACCGCAAGTTCCGTCTGGTGACCCGGCTGGAGGGCGAGCTGACCCCCGCTGTGGCCGGGGTGCTGCTGGTAAGCGAGGATGTGGAGTGCACCCCCACCGCCCTGACCTATTTTGCCGCCGCCCTGCGGGAGGGCGCAGACCTTGCGGTCTGCGATGCTTCCTTTGGCTTTGACGGCGCTACCGCCCTGTACCTGAGCACCCAGCACCTGCCCGGCAGCCGCTGCGCACTGGTGTCCCGCACATTGCTGGACAAGGTACGCGCCACCGCCCGGGGCAGGGACAGCGTTACCGAACTGCTGCGTCTGGCCCATGCCATGGCGCAGCACAGCTGCCGCATCCCGCAGGCGCTGCTGCACTTCCGCCGGGAGCTGTGCGCCGACGATGTGTTCTCCGCCAAGGGACGCCGTGCGCTGATCCTGAGCCACGAGCTGACCATGACCGGTGCGCCCATCGTGCTGGTAAGCGCCGTGCCGGTGCTGCGCAACCTTGGCTTTGAGGTGGTGGTGCTGGGGCCGGCGGACGAAGGCTCGCTGCCGCTATTTCTGGAAGCCGGAGCCGCCGTGGTCACCCGCCCGGACTGCGTTACTTCCAGCGCCCTGTGGGGGCTGGCCACCAGCGCAGACCTTGTGCTGGCCAACACGGTGGTGGAAGCGCCGGTGGTGAACACCCTGAACGGCTCCTTTGTGCCAGTGCTGTGGTGGCTGCACGATGCCTTTGCGGGCTACCCCTTCATCTCTCACAGCATCCCCAAGGCGCTGGGCAAAAATATCCACGTCTGCGCCGTAGGCTCCCACGCCACCGCCGCCATGCACTCCGTCCGGCCGGATTTTGAAATCGAGCAGCTGATCTACGGTCTGCCGGACTACGCTGCCGAGCAGTTTCCCCGCTATGACATCAGCTTTGCCGGGGGGCGTCCCCTCTTTGTGACGGTAGGCTCGCTGGAGCACCGCAAGGGGCCGGATATCTTCTGCAATGCCATCCGGCTGCTGCCCTCTGCGGTGCGGGAAAAAGCCGTCTTTCTCTTTGTGGGCAAAGCCGCCGACAAGGGGATGTACAGCGCCGTGGACAGTCTGGTGCGAGACTACCCCCAGACCGTTTTCTACCGCAAGCGGCTGGAGCGCCCGGAGGTCAAATCCCTGATGGAGCAGTGCAACTGCGTGGTGTGTGCCTCCCGGGATGACCCCATGCCCACCTTCGTCACCGAGGGTCTGATCTTCGGCAAGCCCTCCATCGTATCCGAGCACACCGGCACCGCCGGGCTTGTGACCGAGGGCGTGGACGGTTTCCTCTACAAGGACGACGACCCGCAGCAGCTGGCCGATAAGCTGACTTGGGCCATCGAGCACCCGGAGGCACTGGCTGCCATGCACGACAGTTGCCGCCGCCTGTACGAGCAGCAGTTCTCCAACGAATCCTATGTAGCCACCCTGACAAGGCTGGTAAAAGAGCTGACGGACGGGGAAGAATAATGAAAAAACAATGCCGGACAGCTGCACGCTGCCCGGCATTGCTTTTTCACGGGAGAGGTCTCCCCATTTTATCAAATGCTCCAAATTGCCCAACAAAGTTCCGCTTCCGTTCACAAAGGGCGGCGGGAGATGTGCTATACTGGTCACAGAATTTCCGGTTGTGAAAGGAGTTTTGTTTCCATGAGCCAAGCCGCCGCGCAGCAGCCCTCCCGCAAAAAGACTGTGATCTCTCTGCTGGTGCTGCTGGCACTTACCTGCATCATCGTGTTCATTTTTAAGGATCACTGGGCCGAGATTACCACGGCGCTGGCGCAGCTGTCGGTGTGGCAGGTGCTGGCGGTTCTGGCGGTCGGCCTCAGCTACCCCCTGCTGGAAGGGTGCGTGGCGTGGGTCATCGTGCGCAGCCGTCTGCCGCAGTTCACCCTGCGGCAGGGGCTGGATGTGGGCTGGTGCGGCACCTTTGGCAACGTGGTCACGCTGGGTGCCGGTGCGGTACCGGTGCAGCTGTACTACCTGCACAAGGCCGGGCTGCCGCTGGGTCCCGGCGCAGGACTGATGACGCTGGAATACGTTTTCCACAAGAGCACGGTGCTCCTGTACGCCACCGTGATGCTGCTGTTACAGCACCGCTGGCTTGCCGCCAACACCACCGGTGTCATGCGCTACCTGCCCATGGCATACGCTGTGGTAGCGGTAATTATCGTGGCGCTGGTGCTGCTGTGCGTCTCGCCGCTGGTGCAGAACCTCGCCCGCTGGCTGCTGGGCTTTCTGCCCAAGACCGAAAAGTGGCAGCAGCACCGTGCCGACTGGTTGGAACAACTGGAGGTGTTGGGCACCGAGAGCCGCCGTCTGCTGGCAGATAAGCCCCGCTGCCTGAAAATTTTTGCCCTGCAGGCGCTCAAGCTGTTCGGGCTGTTCTGCCTGCCCTACCTGTGCATCCGGTTCATGGGGCTTTCGCCGCTGGGCTTCTGGCAGGTGCAGCTGCTCACCAGCCTGATGCTCTTCGTTTCCAACGCTCTGCCTAATGTGGCCGGGATGGGCTCGATCGAAACCGCCTTTCTGCTGGTGTTCGGCAGCTTTCTGGAGCAGGGCGAGGTGATGAGCGTGCTGATGCTCTACCGCATCGCCAGCTATTATGTAGTATTTGCCGCCAGTGCCGTGGGCTTTTTCATCGCCCAGCGGCACCTTGTCCAAATGGAGCCGCCAAAGGAGGCGTAAACGGATGAAAAGCTTCCACATTCCCCGCACCGCTTTATTTTTTATCCTGTTTGCACTGGCAGCTTTTGCGGTGCTTTACCGCCCCATCGACCTGAAGGCACTGGTGCGCGCCAGTTCGCAGGGCACGCTCCGCACCGAGGAAGTGGCGCATTTTGGCAGCACAAACGACATGGACTATCACCTCCTCTCCATGGACAGCGAAGAGTTCCGGCAAACGGCAGAATTGCTTTCCACCGTCTCCTGCCGCAAAAAGCTGAACCAGAACTATTCTGCCTACACCCACGATACCTTCCCGGTGCAGTCGGTCACCGTCAGCTTTTATGACGATGCCGAAAACCAGAAGTTTCTGCTGACGGTGTACTCTGACGGTGTGTGCATCCTGAACAGCGCCTTTGTCAGCGTAAAATACCCCGGCGGCGGCGCAGCGCAGTTGTATGAACAGCTGGCGGGGCTGGGGCAGTAAAAACAAAAATCGGGGCACTCAGGTGGTCAAGTTGAGTGTCCCGTTTTTGTTTTCTTTGCGTCGGCTGTGGTACCAAACACAGCCGGTGCCGCGCCGGAAGCAGCAGAGCAAACCGTGCTGCCGCTTCCCGTAGAAAAGAGAAAGGAATGGAGGAATGGAGCGGAGCGCTTGCAGACGCTCCTTTTTTCTGGTGCAACGCGGTTAGAATTAGCTAACCACCGCTGCGAGAACAGGATACCACAGTCAGTTAGTCTTGTCAACCCTTAATTTGCAAATTTTTTCGCAAAGTTGCCGCGCCGCCGGGGTTTCGGCGTTTTTTCTACATTCTGCCCAAAGAATAGCCTTTCCGCTGGAAGAAAACCCACTTGTTTTCTATTGCTTTTTAAAGTGGTTCTTGCTATTATAATAACGCAAGATTTTGTGGGCAGGTTTTTATTTTTGTCTACACCTTGTAGTAAGAGCTGCCGCTGCCGGCAGTTCAAGACCGTTTCGCCCCCAGAAAACCGCCTATGCAGAGCGGTTTTTCAAAGGCTCATTAGTTAGAATATGCTAACCGCGTAATGGAGCAAGGAGGTTCCAATGATTCAGTTTGAACAGTGGGAAGGCTTCGAAGGCCGTATCTGGAAGGAAGAGGTCAATGTGCGTGACTTCATCCAGAAAAACTACACCCCGTATGACGGCGACGAAAGCTTTCTGGCAGGCCCCACCGAGGCTACCGATAAGCTTTGGGGTGCTTTGCAGCAGCTGCAAAAGGCCGAGCGCGCCAAGGGCGGCGTGCTGGATATGGAGACCGAGGTGGTCAGCAGCCTGACCTCCTACGGCCCCGGCTATATTGACGAAACCCTGAAGGATCTGGAGCAGATCGTAGGTCTGCAGACCGACAAGCCCCTCAAGCGTGCCTTTATGCCCTACGGCGGCATCAAGATGGCAGAGCAGGCCTGCACCACCTACGGCTACCAGCCCTCTGCCGAGCTGCACAAGATCTTTACCGACTACACCCGCACCCACAATCAGGCTGTGTTCGATGCCTACACCCCGGAGATGAAGAAGGCACGCCACACCCACATCATCACCGGTCTGCCGGACACCTATGGCCGCGGCCGCATCGTGGGCGACTACCGCCGCGTTGCCCTGTACGGCATCGATGCCCTGATCCAGTTCAAGCAGGAGGATCTTGCCAACTGCGGCGACGGCACCATGACCGATGACGTCATCCGTCTGCGCGAGGAGATCGCCCGCCAGATCAGCGCCCTGAAGGGCATGAAGAAGATGGCCGAGGCCTACGGCTACGACATCTCCCAGCCCGCCAAGGACGCCAAGGAGGCCTGCCAGTGGCTGTACTTCGGCTATCTGGCTGCCATCAAGACCCAGAACGGCGCTGCCATGAGCGTGGGCCGCATCTCCACCTTCCTTGATATCTATATCCAGCGCGATCTGGACAAGGGCATCCTGACCGAAAGTCAGGCGCAGGAGCTCATCGACCACATGGTCATGAAGTTCCGCATGGTCAAGTTTGCCCGCATCCCCAGCTACAACCAGCTGTTCTCCGGCGACCCCGTGTGGGCGACTCTGGAGGTGGGCGGCATCGGCATGGACGGCCGCAGCATGGTCACCAAGAACTGCTACCGCTTCCTGCACACGCTGGAGAACATGGGCCCCGCACCGGAGCCCAACCTGACCGTGCTGTACTCCTCTGCTCTGCCGGAGGCCTTTAAGAAGTACGCCGCCAAGGTATCCGTCAACACCAGCAGCGTCCAGTACGAGAACGACGATGTGATGAAGCCCGTCTGGGGCGATGATTACTCCATCTGCTGCTGCGTGTCTGCCACCCAGACCGGCAAGGAGATGCAGTTCTTCGGCGCACGCGCCAACCTTGCCAAGTGCCTGCTGTACGCCATCAACGGCGGCGTGGACGAGAAGAGCCACGAGCAGTGCGGCCCCAACTATGCCCCCATCACCAGCGAGTACCTGACCTATGACGAGGTTCTGCCCAAGTATGTGCAGATGCTGGACTGGCTGGCCGGGCTGTACGTCAACGTGCTGAATCTCATCCAGTATATGCACGACAAGTATTACTACGAGGAAGCCGAGATGGCACTCATTGACACCGATGTGCGCCGCACCTTTGCCACCGGCATTGCAGGCTTCTCCCACGTGATCGACTCCCTGAGCGCCATCAAGTACGCCAAGGTGAAGGTGGTGCGCGATGAAAGCGGCCTTGCCACCGGCTTTGAGACCGAGGGCGACTTCCCCAAGTACGGCAACGATGACGACCGCGCCGACGAGATCGGCGTGTGGCTGCTCAAGACCTTCCTTGAGATGATCAAGAAGCGCCACACCTACCGCAACTCCGAGGCTACCACCTCCATCCTGACCATCACCTCCAACGTGGTGTACGGCAAGTACACCGGCGCTCTGCCGGACGGCCGCGCCGCCTTCACCCCGTTTGCCCCCGGTGCTACCCCCAGCTACGGTGCCGAGCAGAACGGCCTGCTGGCTTCGCTGAACTCCGTGGCAAAGCTGCCCTACCACTGGGCACTGGACGGCATCTCCAACACCCAGACCATCAACCCCGAGGCACTGGGTCACAGCGAGGGCGAGCGCGTGGAGAATCTGGTGCAGGTGCTGGACGGCTACTTCGATCAGGGCGCACACCACCTGAACGTGAATGTCTTTGGCAAGGAGAAGCTGCTGGACGCCATGGAGCACCCCGAGAAGGAAGAGTACGCCAACTTCACCATCCGCGTTTCCGGCTACGCTGTCAAGTTCATCGACCTGACCCGTGAGCAGCAGCTGGACGTGCTGGCCCGTACCTGCCATGGCGTCCTGTAAGACCCTTGGGTACGTCCACTCGCTGGAATCCTTCGGCTCGGTGGACGGCCCCGGCGTGCGCTTTGTGGTGTTTTTGCAGGGGTGTGCCCTGCGGTGCAAGTACTGCCACAACCCCGAAACATGGGCGGAGGGCGGCGAAGAATGGACGGCAGAAGCGCTGTTCCAGCGGGTATACCGCTACCGCAACTACTGGGGCAAAAAGGGCGGCATCACGGTCAGCGGCGGCGAGCCGCTGCGGCAGCTGGACTTTTTGACCGAGTTCTTCACGCTGGCGCGCGCTAAGGGCGTGCACACGGCGCTGGACACCGCCGGGCAGCCTTTCCGCCCAGACGACCCGGCGTATCTGACGGCATTTGACCGTCTGATGGCTAACACCAGTCTGGTGATCTTAGACCTCAAGGAGATCGACCCGGAGCGTCACCGGCAGCTCACCGGCAAAGACAACGCCAACATCCTTGCCATGGCGCGGCACATCTCCGACCTCGGCATTCCGCTGTGGGTGCGGCACGTCCTTGTGCCCGGTCTGACCGACGATGAGGAGGGTCTGCGCAAAACGGCTGACTTTATCCGCAGCCTGAAAACGGTGCAGCGGGTGGAGGTGCTGCCCTACCACACCTTGGGGCTGTTCAAATGGCAAAAGCTGGGCATCCCCTATCCCCTGCCGGACGCTGTACCGCCCACCGCAGAGCAGGTAAAGCGCGCAGAGGAGCTGCTGGAAGTGAACCGCTATCCCGGGTAAAGCACCACCGTTTTGATCGCGCTCCGCTTCGCTCTGCGCCCTTCCCGTGAAAATGGGATATCGGAACGCCCGCAGGCGTTCCGATATCCCGAAATTTAAAATAATTCTTCCGCTGAAGATGCCCAAAGCAACGCGGCGGGCATTCTGAATCGTTCTTCGTTCCACCTTGACTTCCCTGCACCGCACCGCTATAATAAAGGGGTAAAAGGATAAATGCGTTTATCCGGGCAGAGTAGCGCCGCACACCGTCTGCGCAGAGAGAACAGGCCACTGGCTGGAAGCCTGTTTGCAGACCGCTGCGCAAAGTGCGCCCGGACAGCACGCGGCGGGAACCCCGTGGGGAAGTATCGCCGTGCGGTGCGCCGCCGTTACCGGCTTTGAGCGACAAACAGAAGTGGAACCGCGATTTTGATTTTAAAACCGCCTTCGGAGTTGTGCCTTGTGCACCGCTCCGGGGGCGTTTTGTTTTGCGGCTTCTGTTTGGAACAAAAAGGAGAATTAACCATGCAGATCTTCAACACCCTGACCCGACAGAAGGAAGAATTTGTGCCGCAGGTGCCCGGCGAGTACCGCATCTACGTCTGCGGCCCTACCGTGTACAACTATATCCACATTGGCAACGCACGCCCGCTGATCGTGTTCGACACCCTGCGCCGCTATCTGGAATACCGGGGCAACAAGGTGATCTACGTTTCCAACATCACCGATATCGACGATAAGCTCATCAAGAAGGGACAGGAAGAGGGCACCTCCATGAAGGAGGTGGCGCAGCGCTTTGAGGCCGAGTACCTGAAGGATGCCGCCGGTCTGAACTGCGAAAAGCCCACCGTGCAGCCCCGCGCTACCGAGCACATCCCCCAGATTTTGGATATCGTCAAGGATCTGATCGACTCCGGCCACGCCTACGTTGCCAAAAACGGCGATGTGTACTTCCGGGTGAAGAGCGACCCCGGCTACGGCAAGCTGAGCCACCTGAATCTGGACGATCTGGAAAGCGGCAACCGCGAGCTGCGCAGCCGCATGGAAGACGATCTGAAGGAAGATCCCGCCGACTTTGCCGTCTGGAAGGCAGCAAAGCCCGGTGAACCCGCATGGGAAAGCCCCTACGGCATGGGCCGCCCGGGCTGGCACATTGAGTGCAGCGCCATGAGCCGCACCCATCTGGGCAAGACCATCGACCTGCACTGCGGCGGTCAGGATCTGATCTTCCCCCACCACGAAAACGAGATCGCCCAGAGCGAGTGCGCCAACGGCTGCGAGTTTGCCCGCTACTGGATGCACAACGGCTTCATCAACGTGGACAACCAGAAGATGTCCAAGAGCCTGCACAACTTCTTTACCGTGCGGGATGTGGCAAACCTCTACGGCTACGAGCCCATCCGCTACTTCATGCTGACCGCCGGCTACCGGATGCCCCTGAACTACACCGTGGACCTCATCGAGAGCTGCAAGAACAGTCTGGAGCGCCTGTACACCTGCCGCGAGAATCTGGACTTTGCCCTGAGCAAGACCGACTTTGGCACCGACGAGACCCTGAAGGAAAAGGCCGCCGAGGCACGCACCAAGTTCTGCACCGCCATGGACGACGACCTGAACACCCCGGATGCGCTTGCTGCCGTGTTTGATCTGGTCAAGGAGATCAACACCCTGTCCGCTGCTTCCAGCAAGGCTGCACTGGAGACCGCTGCCGCCGCTTTTGACGAGATTACCGGCGTGCTGGGTCTGCTGTACAACCGCAAGAAAGACGAGGTGCCCGCCGAGGTGACCGCGCTGGTAGAGAAGCGCGCTGCCGCCAAGAAGGCCAAGGACTGGGCCACCGCCGATGCCATCCGCGCACAGCTGACCGAACTGGGCTGGGCTGTGAAGGACACCGCACAGGGTCCCCAGCTGAGCAAGCTGTAACGCCTTAGTAGTATGAAAGGGGTTCGGAAACGCCTACGGCGTTTCCGAACCCCTTTTTTCACGGGAGAATGCAGGCGAAAACGGCAAAAGCCCCGCAGGGCGGTATGCTCTGCGGGGCTTTTGGCGCTAGGGGAGGTGTACTAAAGGAAGGACGGATCAGAAATCCACCTCGGTGTCGTAGTAGCAGCACTTGAGCAGCTTCTCCATTTCCTCCTGACTGGGCTGGCGGGGGTTGGAGCCGGTGCAGGCGTCGGCGATGGCGTTCTTGGCGATCTCGGGCAGACGCTCCAGGAACACATTCTCCGGCACAAAGCCCTGCTCGGTGGGGTAGGAGTCCGGGCCATAGTGCTGGATGCAGTGGGGGATGTTCAGCGCATCGTTCATGCCGCGCAGGTACTCGATAAGCAGCTTGACCTTCTCGTCATCGTTTGCGCCGCCCAGCTTCATCTCGTCTGCGATGACGCCGTAGCGCTTCTTGGCCTCGGGGTCCTTGGCGTTGAAGGCGATGACCTTGGGCAGGTACATGGCGTTGGCAGCGCCGTGGATGATGTGTGCGCCGTAGTCTGCAAAGGCAGCGCCGGTCTTGTGTGCCATGGAGTGCACGATGCCCAGCAGAGCATTGGAGAAGGCCATACCGGCAAGGCACTGGGCGTTGTGCATGGAGTCGCGCTTGGACATATCGCCATTGTAGCTGTCCACCAGATCGCCTTGGATCATACGGATGGCGAAGATAGCCAGAGGATCGGTGTAGTCGCAGTGTGCGGTGGAAACATAAGCCTCCACAGCGTGGGTCATGGCGTCCATACCGGTGTGGGCAACCAGCTTCTTGGGCATGGTCTCAGCCAGATCGGGGTCAACGATGGCCACGTCCGGGGTGATCTCAAAGTCTGCGATGGGGTACTTGATGCCCTTCTGGTAGTCGGTGATAATGGAGAAAGCGGTCACCTCGGTGGCAGTGCCGGAGGTGGAGGAAATGGCGCAGAAGTGTGCCTTGCGGCGCAGCGGCGGGATGCCGAACACCTTGCACATTTCCTCAAAGGTGATCTCGGGGTACTCGTACTTGATCCACATAGCCTTGGCAGCGTCAATGGGAGAGCCGCCGCCCATGGCGATGATCCAGTCGGGCTCAAACTTCAGCATAGCCTCGGCACCGCGCATGACGGTCTCCACGGAAGGATCGGGTTCGATGCCCTCGAACAGCTCTACCTCCATGCCGGCTTCCTTCAGGTACTCCACCGCACGATCCAAAAAGCCGAAGCGTTTCATGGAGCCGCCGCCGACGCAGATCATTGCCTTTTTGCCGGTAAAGGACTTCAGTGCCTCCAGAGCGCCCTTGCCATGGTACAGATCACGGGGCAAAGTAAAACGAGCCATAATACAAAACCTCCAAAAATAGTACGGCACACACAGCGCTGTGCCGTATTTTTATTTATTATGTTAATTATATAACAATTCGGAGGTAGCTTCAATTGACGTAGCGGAAGAAAAAGTCGTTCTATTTTGGGCGGTTTCCACAAGCAGTAGGATGCAACAAGCCCTCTGCCCTGAAAAAGCGCAAAAAAGCACCCCGAAGTCCTAAAACTTCGAGGTGCTTGCCTTTGGAGCTGCTATCCAGATTCGAACTGGAGACCTCATCCTTACCAAGGATGCGCTCTACCAACTGAGCTATAGCAGCAAATGGCGACCCGGATCGGGCTCGAACCGACGACCCCCAGCGTGACAGGCTGGTGCTCTAACCAACTGAGCTACCGGGCCATGATCGCTCAAGTTCGTGCGGCATCTTACCGCGGGAACGTGCTCTATTATATCGGAAAGTCGGCCTGTTGTCAAGCACAAATTTGCGGAAAATGCAATTTTTTGCAAAAGGGGGTAAAGGAACGAACTCCCTCAGTCAAAACCTGACGGTTTTGACTGAGGGAGTTTTACCAAAAAACAAAACGCACAAGTTCCGAAGAACCTGTGCGTCATGGCAGGGGTAGTAAGTTTCGAACTCACGGCACGCGGTTTTGGAGACCGCTGCTCTACCAGCTGAGCTATACCCCTATATACATTCGCTGAATGCTTGATTATTATAGCCGATGCAAAGGGGAATGTCAAGCCTTATTTTTACTTATTTCTCATTTTTCGTGCCGCCGCAGCTGCAGCAGCTCTCCTGCGCGGCGGAATCCAGCGCAGGCAGCTGGCTTGCCAGCTGCTCCAGCGTAACGCTGTCGATGTACTGGTTGATCACCTCATCCAGCCCCGCCCAGAACGGCAGAGTGAAGCACTGCTCGGACATAGGGCACTCGTTGGTCACGCTGCCAAGGCACGGAATGGGCGCCACGCTGCCCTCGATGGCGCGCAGGATCTCGCCGGCGGTGTAGTCGGCAGCATCCTTAGTCAGGCGGTAGCCGCCCTGACTGCCCCGCTCGCTCTTGACCAGCCCCACCCGCGCCAGCGGGGTGACGATCTGCTCCAGATATTTCAGGCTCAGGTTCTGCCGCTCGCTGATCTCCTTTAGGCTGACGGTGGTGCCCGGCGCATAGCGCGCCAGCTCCGCCATCAGGCGCAGGGCGTAGCGGCTCTTGGTGGAAAATTTCATGGTAGTCCTCTCCTTGCTGTATTTCATAGTATAGCACGTTACTCGGATTTTGCAAAGGACAAACCTCTTGTGCAAACAAAAAAGGTCTGCTATCATAGGATGGAACAGAACCTATCTTTGAGGAGTGAGAGTATGACAGAGAAGATCACCGCAGCAGACGCCATCCGTCTGCTGGATTCCGGCAAGGCTGTCGCCGTGGATGTGCGCGAGCCGGACGAATACGCCGTGGGGCACATCCCCGGGGCAAAGCTGCTGCCGCTGGGGCAGGTCATCGACCGTGCCGCCGAGGTGCTGCCGGACAAAAACGCCCTGTGGCTGGTATACTGCCGCACCGGCCGCCGCAGCGCCGATGCCGTGCAGAAGCTGGAAAGCCTTGGCTACACCAACCTGCGGGACCTTGGCGGCATTTTAAGCTGGCCCTACGAGATCGAGGGCGACTTTGAGGGGCATTTTTAAGGAAAACCATTGAAATGCCCTCCGCTTATGCTCTGGGCATAAATAGCGGAAAATTTATTTTTATTTCGCGTTTGTCGCGGCCTGCGGGCCGCTCCAAACGCATTTTCACAAAAGGGGCTTAGAAAACCGGCGTCCTTCACTCGTGAAAAAGAGCATCTGAAAAGCCCGCAGGCTTTTCAGATGCTCAAATAAAAAATCCAATTCCACTAAAAATATCCAGAGCGCAGCGGAGGATATTCCAAATCGTCCCGCCAAAAAGCCGCTTATTATAATAAGAAGCGCAAAACCACAACAGAAAGGAAACCATGCCATGTCGTTCCATGCAAAAGAGTTCGCGGGCAGCCACTGCGGCTGCCGTTACCAGCAGGATTACCGCCCTACCTTAGGGCGGGACGGCAAAAAGGAATCCGGCACGCTGGAGGTCATCAAGTTCTACTACGATGGCGCTATCCGCTTTGAGCAGCACTGCTACGGCGAGGCTGCCACCTTTGTGTTCGGCGTGTGGGCGTCCGGCATGGATGAGGACGGCACGCTGCACTGGGTACTGCCGGACCGCCGCAAGAGCTATTACGACGAGAGCTATCTGCCCAAAAAGCTGGACCGGGTGGACGAAGCCGGAAACTTGTACTTTGACGGCGGCATCTTTCCGTGGAAGCTGGCGGACGACTTTGCCGAGGATAAGCGCTGGGGCTACCCCAAGTGGAAGGTGTTACTGGGAAAACTGACCGGAAAGGGCAAAAAAGGTGACTGAATCACGAAAATCCAGTATTCATATTGACATACTAGGGAATGATATGGTATAACTTATCCGTTGAAAGGATTCCGCATCTGCACAGGGCATTCAAGGCTCCTGCAGACGCGTTCATAAGAAAGGATCATTCCTATGGAAAACATGGAAAAAGTGGTTTATCTGGATAATGCTGCCACCACTCCCTGTGCTCCCGAGGCACTGGAAATGATGGTCAAAGCCCTGAGCGGTGCCTGCGGCAACCCCAGCAGCCATTACAGCATCGGCTACGAGGCAAAGGAATTTGTGGACACCGGCCGTGCGCAGGTGGCAAAGGCCATCAATGCAAGTCCGGCTGAGCTCTTCTTTACCAGCTGCGGCTCCGAGGCCGACAACTGGGCGGTGAAGGGCACTGCCTTTACCAAGGCACGCCAGAACAAAAAGCACCTCATCACCAGCGCTTTTGAGCACCATGCCATCATGCACAGCATGGCTGCACTGGAGCGCATGGGCTTTGAAGTGACCTATATCAAGCCCACCGCCGAGGGCTACATCCGTCCCGAGGACGTGGAAGCTGCCATCCGTCCCGATACCGCGCTGGTCAGCATTATGATGGCCAACAACGAGATCGGCACCATCCAGCCCATCAAGGAGATTGCCGAGGTCGCTCACAAGCACGGTGTCTGGATGCACACCGATGCCGTGCAGGCTGTGGGTGCCATCCCCGTGGATGTGAAGGAGCTGGGCGTGGATATGCTGTCCATGAGCGCCCACAAGTTCAACGGCCCCAAGGGCATGGGTGCACTGTACTGCCGCAAGGGCGTATGGCCCCAGAACCTGATCGACGGCGGCAGTCAGGAGGCCCGCCACCGTGCAGGCACCGAGAACGTTGCCGGTATCGCCGGCATGGGCAAGGCGCTGGAAATGGCTACCACGCATCTGGAAGAGCGCATGGCCCACGAGAGCGAGCTGCGCGATTACGTCATCGACCGCATCCTCAAGAACATCCCGGAAGCCCGCCTGAACGGCGGCCGCAGCCCCCGTCTGCCCAACAATGTGAACATCAGCTTCCCGGGTCTGGAGGGCGAGACCATCCTGCTGGATCTGGATATGCACGGCATCTGCGCCTCCACCGGCTCTGCCTGCAACTCCGACAGTCTGGACCCCAGCCATGTGCTGCTGAGCATCGGCGTACCTGAGGAGATCGGCCACGGCTCCATGCGGTTCACCTTTGGCCCGCAGAACACCATGGAAGAAGCAAAATATCTGTGTGACGTGCTGGAGGAGGTCATTCCCCGCCGCCGCGCTATGAGTTGTATGTGGCTGCAGGGTCAGAACAAGGCCCGCCAGTTCAGCCTGAAGGGAGAACAGTAATTATGGCAAGTATGTATAGTGCCAAGGTCATGGAGCATTTCGCAAATCCGCACAACGTAGGTGAGCTGCCTGACGCAAACGGCGTGGGTGAAGTGGGCAACCCCAAGTGCGGCGACATCATGCGCATGTACCTGAAAATTGAGAACAATGTGATCGTGGACGTCAAGTTCCTCACCTTTGGCTGCGGCGCAGCCATTGCCACCAGCAGCATGGCCACCGACCTGATCAAGGGCAAGACCGTGGACGAGGCGCTGAAGCTGACCAACAAGGCCGTTGTGGAGGCTCTGGAGGGTCTGCCCCCGGTCAAGGTGCACTGCTCTGTTCTGGCCGAGCAGGCCGTCAAGGCTGCTCTGTCCGACTACTACCGCCGTCAGGGCATTGATCCGGAACCCATCGTGGGCAAGCTGGAAGAGGACTGTGAGCACTGCGAGAGCTGCGGCAACTGATCCTGACAGCATCCTAAGCAAAAAAAGAGGACACCGCTTCGTGCGGTGTCCTTTTTTTGCGTCCCCACTTGTGAGAAAAGGGGTTCAGAAACGCCCGCAGGCGTTTCTGAACCCCAAAAAATCAAATCGTTTTCCGTGCCTTACACCCCGCCGTGGCGGCGCTGCTCGGCGGCAAGCTCCTGCTGCAAAGCAGCCTTGCGGTGATCCAGCAGCAGATCCTTGTTATACTTGAAGTACCGTTCGCAGCCGTTCTCGGTGAGGAACTGGTGGGAGGCGGGGTTCACCGTAAGCTCGGTGACGAATACCACCATCTCCTGACTTTCCGCAAAGGCCTGCTCCATAAAGTCGAAAGCGGCTTCCAGCGCAGCAGCGGCGGTCTTTTGGGTGGTCTCGCGCTGGTCCGCCAGCGCACGGAACTGACCGCGCAGCAGGTCGAAGGCCTCCTGCGTACCGGCGGCGTTGGCGCGGCGCAACTCCCCTTCCCACTGGTGCAGCGCGGCCTGCACCTGCAGACGGTTTGTCAGCTCTGCCTTGCCCAGCAGCCCGGCGTCACGCTTTTGCTGGGTCTCGGCTTCGTAGTCCTTAATCTGCTGGCTGAACAGCTCCGCAGAGCCGTCCGGGATATCCTCCGGCAGGGTAGCCAGCGCCTTTTTGGTCTCCCGCAAAAAGGCATAGCAGGCATCGGCCACGGCATCCGCCTGCAAAGAGGCAGCAAAGCGGGTATCCAGCCCCGCCAGCAGCAGGCTGACAAGGCTGAGCCGCTCGTCAAAGGGAGCCTGCAGCAGCCGGGCGAACACAGCGGGCTTTGCCTGCCCGGCAAGGATCTCCTCCACGCCGTAGTCGTCCCGGTACTTGTAGTACAGGTCCAGATAGGCCGAGAAGTCCTCGGCGATTTTCGGGTGCTGGATATACTCCCGGATCAATTCCTCGTCTGCCTGCAAGCCCAGCGTTTCGTAGGTGTCCAGCAGGTTGGAAAGATCCTCCCAGCCGCGGGCGGTGACGAACTGAGTGCCGTCCACGTCCGCATTGATCTGGTAAAAGTTCTGGGGATGCAGCTCCAGATAGCTCAGGATGGCGCTGTGGATATGCGCAGCACGGGCGTAGTCCTTCCACACCGGCAGATCGGGCTCGATATCCATGCGGCGCACACGGTCAAGGGTCACGATGTCAAAATCCCGGACGGACTTGTTATACTCCGGCGGGTTGCCTGCCGCCACGATGACCCAGCCCGCAGGCACGGCCTGATTGCCAAAGGTCTTGCACTGCAAAAATTGCAGCATGGTGGGGGCCAGCGTCTCGGACACGCAGTTGATCTCGTCGATGAACAAAATACCCTCAGAAAGGCCGGTGGTCTCCATTTTGGCATAGATGCTGGCAATGATTTCGCTCATGGTGTACTCGGTCACCGATACGTCCTTATCGCCGTAGTGGCGCTGCCGGATAAAGGGCAGACCCACGGCGCTCTGGCGGGTGTGGTGGGTGATGGTGTAGGCCACCAGCGCTACCCCGCACTCCCGGGCCACCTGCTCCATCACCTGCGTTTTGCCAATGCCCGGAGGCCCCATCAGCAGGATGGGGCGCTGCCGGATGGCGGGAATGGCGTATTCGCCCAGCGCATCCTTGGCAAGGTAGGCTTTTACGGTATGCTCGATCTCTTCTTTGGCACGTTTGATATTCATAATGGTTCCCCCTCTTGTCAGGAGTTGTTCAGTTCGCGGTACAGATCGTCCTCCTCGGCCAGAGCGTCCGCAAGGGCGCTGGCCGGGCGGGCTGCCGCACCGGTAAATTCTTCTTCGTCCAGTACCACCTTCATCGCCCACGGCGGCACATTGGCATCATCGAACCGCTCCCCCAAAAACAGGAAGGCGGTATCGTAGCCGGGACGCCGCGCCGGGTAGGTGCCCATGCCGTCGGTGAAGTACAGCAGGCCGCGCAGGTTCGAAAACTTCTTTTCGGCGCAAAGCTGGTTTACATATTCAAAGGCCGGACGGAAGTCCGTTCCGCCGCCGCCCCGCAGCTCAAAGTGGTTCATGGCGTGGATGAGCTCGTCCTCGTTGCGAATCAAAATATCCTGCCGCACGGCGTTGTCGGCCTGAATCAGGTGCAGGTTCATGCGGTGGAAAAAGTTTTCCCGCCCTTTCAGCAGGGTGTAGGTCTCAGCCAGAAAGGCGCGCACCAATTCGCCGGAGGTGGAGTAACTGGTATCAATGACCAATGCCAGCTCCTCGATTTTTTTGCTCTCCCGGCTTTCCAGCGGCTCGATCAGGGGCAGGTTGCCGTACACCGAAAGGCCGTAGGTGTAGAAGTTCAGGTCAAACTCGTCCGGGTCCAGCTTGACCTCCTCGCGCAGGACGCAGAACCGGCGCAGAAAGTCCTTGTAGCTGCGGCGGCTGCGGTTGGCGGCTTTCACCTGCTGCTTCAAGACATCGGTGTCCTCGCCCGCCTCCTTGTCCCGCAGGTCCAGCTCGGTCTGCATCCGCTCCCCGATCTTCTGCCACGTTTTCTGCGGCAGAGGGGTGGGCATCTGCTGGGGCTGCTCCGGGGCATCCTTCGGCCACAGGCGGTGGTCATCGGTGACAAATTCCCGTTCCAGCTGCCGCAGCACGCCGGGCGTCTGCCGGGTGAGCCAGCGGTACACCGGCGCTGCCGCCACCACCTTTTCCTCGGCGGTGATCTGCCGGTAGGCGTTCTGCCGCACATAGGTCAGCGGGCGCATCACGCTTTTGCGCTGTAAGCTGTCAATGACGTTTTCCACCGCGATATCGCACGCAAGGCTCCACAGCTGCGGCTCCCGGCGGCCTTTCAGCCACAAATGCCGGAATACGCAGTGGAATATGGTGTGCAGATACAACCGGTTGAGATATTTCGGGTTTTCCTGATAGAGCTGCAGCAGGCGCTGCGGCTGGTAATACAGGGTCTGCCCGTCCGTAGCCAGCACCCGGCAGCGCTCGTCCGGGGCGGGGTTCAGGGCGCTGAGTGCCATATCCAGAAACCGGAAGTCCAGATACAGCCCGCTGCGCACCACCGCCAGCACCTCGCCGCCCATGCGTGCCTGCCACTCCTCGTGGGTCTCCGGCCGCTGGGATTGGAAGGGCTTGCGGGGGTCGAAAAATTTTTCCTTTGGCAACGTGTGGTCACCTCTCAAAAATCAAAATCGTACCGCTGCTTTTTGGACTGGGGAGCATATTTTTTGTGCTCCGCATCTGCCAACAGGGCGGCAGCGGCGGCGTTCTCTGCCATGGCGGCAAGGGCGGCGGCAGATGCAAAAGCGGCTTTATCCAGCACGTCCAGCGCCAGCAGGGCGCGGATGCTGTCGGTGTCCTGCGCCTTTAAAAGTCGGGCGAACACCCGATCGGTGTTGGCTGCCAGAAACGCCCGGTAGTACCCAGCAGCAGCTTCGGTCAGCTGCCACGGATACCGCAGACGGGCAAAGCAGAGCATCGCCATAATGGCGGCGTCATCGGCATCGTGCCCCTGTGGGAAGATAGCGTCATATTCTGCGGGGAGGAATTTATTGTCGAGAAAACACTGCCTGTAATGGTATCCCTGCCCGGAAAAGGTATGCAGCAGAATGTGGGCGGGGGTCTCCTCGATATCCTCCCAGTAGGCGGGATACCACAGCGCCGCCAGCGGCGCGGGGGCATCGGCGGGCCAGAACTGCGCCTGCACCGCCTCGGTGATGTTGTTCACCAGTGCAAACAGCCCGGTGGGCTGCTCCGGTGCGGCCTGCACCCGCAGGGTCTCCAGCGCAAAGCAGTTCAGAAACACATCACTGCCCACGGTAAGTCCCCTGCTGCCCACCGTGAGCAGGCGCAGGCTGCGGCAGTTGTAAAAGGCGCAGCTGCCAATGACCTGTACACTGTCCGGCAGAGTGACTTCCTCCAGAAAGCTGCCGCACACCGGGTGCAGCTCTTCTTCGTCCGCAGCCGGGGCGTCAAGGTCAAAATCGTATCGGCGGGCGGGCTTTTGCCCCACCGCCTGCCCAAACGCCCGGGTCAGCCGCACCGTGCCGTCTGCGCTTACTGCGTAGCGACACAGGGCATCCGGCGCAGGCAGGCTGCGGGGCTTTTCGGAAAAGCAGTAGTCGCCCAGCTCGGTCAGGGCAAGGCTGCCGCCCTCCGGGGCGGGCACGCTGCCCGGCAGCACCACGCAGGGTGCTGTGCCATACACCCGCACCAGCCGTGCTGTATCTGCCGAAAGGGGCAAGATATCCAATATCAGTTCGTTTGCCTGTTCCACCATGCTGCGACCTCGTTTTTCTGCATTCATTCAGCTTTCAGTATACCGCGAACAGGGGGTGATTGTCCAGTGCAGAGAAAGATTTGAACGGTTCTGTGCTGACGGGCTGCGGGACCCGGCAACGCTGCCGGTGCTCCCCTTTTGCTGCCGCCCTGTTCAAGTCCTCTGTTCTTCCGGTGCTGCCGAAGGGAAATTGCCGCATAAAACAAAAAAGACAGCCATCAAAAGCTGTCTTTTTTGTGGTGCACCTCGCGCACTCATATCCGAACTTTTCTCCGCTTTTACGGCTTCCCCAAAAGCGACCGTTTCTGTACCTTCCTTATAATTAAAGGTAATAAGTACCTTATCATCGTAGAGATAGATGGCATTGATGAAGGTGTCCACCAGCGCCTGCCGCTGCTCCGGCTGGGTCATATCCAGCTTGCGGAAGCGAAGCAGCCAAAACCGGACGAACTCCTCTTTCATCTTCGGCTTGGCCAGCCGTTCCTCTGCAATGCGGGCTTGCAGTTCTTTTCGCTGATCTTCCAGAGCTTCCAGCCGCTCCTTTGTGGAGCTGGTCAGGATGCCCATCTGGATGGCGTTCAGCATATTGGTGATGCCAAGTTCCGTTTCTTTCAACTGCTTTTCATAGATGGGCAAATCCGTGCTTTCCTGATTTTGCAATTCCATGACTTTGGCAATGATGGCATTCATGGAAGCGTCATCTTCCACCAGCTTCATGGTCTCGTTGACCACCAAATCTTCCAGCCACTGTTTCCGCACGGCCTTTTTATCACAGGTCTTTTTCTTCTTGGCAGCAGCACACTTGTAATAGGTGTACATCTTCCCGGTGTGGCTGACACCGCTTTCTCCGAACATCAGCGCTCCACACTTACCGCAGTATAGCTTTGTGGTGAGCAGATAGCTTTCCTCTGCCTTATGACGGGCAGGGGCCTTTTTATTTTTCACCAGCTTTTCCTGCACCTTGTTGAACAAGTCCTCTGACACGAGAGCCGGAATCGCATTGGGCTGTACCACATCCCGCAAACGCAATTCGCCGATGTACCGGCGATTACTCAGCATCCGCTGAATGGTGTTATAGGACATCTCCCCGCCCATAGAATTTTTGATGTTGTGTGCCTTTAACCAATCCCGCAGGTCCGTCATGGTCGCACCGTCTGCATACTTCTGGAACGTCTGCTCTACATACGGAGCCAGCAGCGGGTCGGGCTGGTAATGCCGGGTCTCATCGATCATGTAGCCGAACGGAATCGTGCCACCATTATAAATGCCCTTGAGAGCGTTCTCGGTCATGCCGCGCACGACCTTTTCAGACAGGTCAGCCGAGTAGTATTCGGCGTAGCCTTCCAGCACCGATTCCAGAATAATGCCCTCCGGGCCAGCCGAAATGACTTCCGTTGCCGATACCAGTTTCACGCCGTTTCGCTTCAGCTGAGTCTTGTACCGGGCACTGTCGTAGCGGTTCCGGGCAAAGCGGTCGAGCTTCCAGACAATGATGATGTCAAAGATGCCACGCTCACTGTCCTTGATCATCTGCTGGAACTGCGGGCGGTTATCGGTCTTAGCGGAGATGGCACGGTCAATGTAATGCTTCACCACCGTGAAGCCGTTCTTTTCCGCATAGGCGGTGCATTCCCGGATCTGACCTTCAATGGATTCTTCGCGCTGACTATCAGTAGAATAGCGGGCATAGATCACGGCGGTCATGGCAGGCACCTCCCATTTATACATCATTGAACGGTGGAGCGTTCTTTCAAAACAGTGTTTCGTATAATGTATATACCACAGTTTTTAACTGAATGCAAGACTTTTTCCCAAATAAAAGCCGCCATCATTCTCAGATCGTCCAGTTCTGGCTTGCCGACTGCAGATCCACCATGTGGGCATACAGTCCCTTCCGGGCGTACAGCTCTGCCGGGCTGCCCTGCTCTGCCACGATGCCGCCCGACAGCACCACCACCTGATCCGCACCGGCTACGGTGCGCATCCGGTGGGCGATGATGAGGACGGTCTTGTTTTTTATGAGCCGGGATAGTGCCTCCTGAATGGCAGTTTCGTTTTCCACATCCAAGCTGGCGGTGGCCTCGTCCAGCAGGATGATAGGCGCATCCTTCAGAAAAGCACGGGCGATGGAAATGCGCTGACGCTCGCCGCCGGAAAGAGCGCAGCCATTCTCGCCGATGTTGGTGTTCCACTTGTCCGGCAGCTTTTCGGCAAATTCCTCGCAGTTTGCCAGCTTTGCCGCCGCCAGAACCTCCTCGTCGGTGGCCCCCTTGCGCCCCAGACGGATGTTTTCGAGGATCGTGTTGTCAAACAGGGTCACATCCTGAAAGACGATGGAATACAGGCTCATGAGCTTTTCCGGGTCGATTTGGGAAACCTCCATGCCGCCCACGGTGATGCTGCCCTTCTGGTAATCCCAGAACCGTGCTGCCAGCCGGGAAACAGTGGTCTTGCCGCCGCCGGAGGGGCCCACCAGTGCCGTGACCTCGCCCTGCTTTGCGGTAAAGGAAACATCCCGCAGAACCGTCTCGCCAGAGTTATAGGCAAAGCCCACATGGTCGAACACGATATCGCAGCCCTGATTGGTCAGCTGCTCGCTGCCGGTCTGCAGGGAAGCGTCCAGAATCTCATTCATCCGCCCCACATTGGTACGCATGGCGATGACCGCCGCCAGATTCTGCAAAGCCCCCTGCATGGGGTCGTACATCCGGGATGCCGCCATCAGGAACAGAAACAGGGTCAGTACGTCGATGCTGCCCTGCACCAGCAGCACCGAACCGGTGAGCGCCACCGACGCAATACCCAGCTTGAGCACCATGCCGGCGGAGGACACAAACAGCGCTGTTTCCAGCTCTGCCACAATAGACTGCTTTTCCACTGCCCGAATTTTGTCGGAAAGGCCAGACAGATACCGCTGCTCCGCGTTGCTGGCTTTCAGGTCCCGGAGAGTCTCGATGTACTCCTGAATGCCGTCCGCACAGGCCATTTTCGCAGCCATGGTCCTGGCCTGCACCTTATCCTGTACCCAATAGCTGCCCACCACGATGGCAGCAGATACCGGAATGACCCACAGAGCCGCCAGTGCCATCCGCCACTCAAAGGCAAACAGGCTCAGGGCAATGAGCACCGTGGAAATGAGGGAGCCGAACAGACCGGGGATGAAGTGGGAGCAGTCCTTTTCCAGTACCTCGCAGTCTGCCATGATGGTGCTGGTCAAGTCGGCAAGATCCCGCTTGCCAAAGAAGGACAAGGGCAGCTTGCGCAGCCGCTCTGCAAGGGTCAGGCGGCGGGTGCCGCTCTCTTTATAGGTGGTAAAATAGGTGCCGTTGTACTGGAACCATGTGGTCAGCAAAATCAGCACAAAGCAGGCAACGCATCCCACCAGATAAAAGGTGCTTCTCCCACTCGTAGAGCCTGCCAGCAGGTCTTTTACCAGAAGATACAGCAGCCCGGTGGGCAGCATGAACGCCATGTTCTGGAACGCACAGGCCAGAACGCCCTTTACAAGCCCCTTTGCGCCCTCCGGGGAGCTGGCTGTGGCGTGTTGAATTTTTTCGATCATTCCTTACCCCTCCTTTGCGACCTTCCACTGCACCGACGCCTGATACTCCTGCCACATCCGGGCAAACAGACCGTTCTGCGCACACAGTTCGTCCTTTGTGCCGGATTCCACAATCTGCCCATCCTGCACCACATAGATGCAGTCGGCGTTGGCGACTGTGGACAGGCGGTGCGCGATCATCAGCACCGTTTTGCCCTTGGCAAGCTGGGCAAAGGCTGCCTGCACCTTTGCTTCATTGTCCGGGTCGGCAAAGGCGGTGGCCTCGTCCAGGATCAGGATGGGCACATTTTTCAGCATGGCGCGGGCAATGGCAATGCGCTGCTGCTCGCCACCGGAAAGATACACGCCCTTGGTGCCGATGACCGTGTGGATGCCCGCCGGGAACTTCTCCACGATATCCATGCACTGTGCAGCTTTCAGCGCCGCCAGCACCTCGGCTTCGGTGGCCTGCGGCCTACCCAGACGGACGTTGTCCAGAATGCTGCCCTTGAGCAGGCGGCTGTTCTGGAACACAAAGGAGATGGTGTCCATCAACTCTTCCTTGGGGATGTCCCGCACATCCGCTTCTCCCACCCGGACGCTGCCGCTCTGCACATCAAAGAACCGGCAGACAAGGTTTGCCAGCGTGGATTTGCCGCCGCCGGAGGGGCCTACAAAGGCCACCGTCTGACCCGGCTGAATTTTCAGCGAAACGCCCTTGATAACATCCGTTTTGCCATCATAGCTGAAATGCACATCCTTCAGGGACACAGAGGCATCTTTCGGATGCCGCGGATGATCGTTTTCTGGCACAGGTTCCGCATCCAGAACCGAATCCACACGAGCCAACGCATCTGCCACAACGAGTTCATTTTCGCTCATGTACATGATGCGGGTCAGGGTCAGGGAGATTACCGGGGTAATGATGATGTAGAACAGCAAGTTCAGCAGAAATTCCGAAGTCACACCGTTCCGGGTGAACAGAAGCCCACCTACAATCAAGAAAGCAAACACACCGTTGATTGCGGCAGTATAGAGCATCATCGGCATCCGCAGCTCTTTGGTGTAGGCAATGACCCACTTTTCGTACTCATCAATGGTCGCTTTGAATTTTTTGAACGAAAAGACGGATTGCCCGAAGGTCTTGACTACCGGGATGCCGCGGACATACTCCACGGCCTCGTTAGACATTGATTCCAACGCATTACCGTATTGCCGCATTTTGTCTGCCATCCGCCTTCCTGTCATGGCGGACATGATGACGAAGCCCAGTGCCACCGGAACGAGACTCAGCAGACCCAGCCGCCAGTCGAACACAAGCAAAAGAACCAACAGACCTATGGGTGTTGCCATTGCATTATATTTGTCCGGCAGCTGATGGGCGAGAAATGTCTCCGCTGCGCCAGTACTCTCGTGGATGATCTTGCGCAGCTTACCGCTGCCAAACGTCTCCGTAAAGCCCAGCGGCAGTGTGGCAAGGTGTTCGGAAACCTCCAGCCGCAGATTGGTCGCCACCCGGAACGCCGACAGATGGGAGCACATCAGTGCCGCAATGTAAATGAGGTAAGCCAGCACCGCAAACAGCACTGCCATCCAGCCGTAATGGGGGATGTTCACCGCCTGCGCATAGTCCGGCGCGGCGTTCAACACATCCCGCAGGATCTTCCAGATGTACACAAAAGGCACCAGCGCCACCAGCGCACTGACCGCAGACAGCACCCACGAAGCGTAGGTGAAATATCGGTAGTTCCCGGCGTAGCCCATCAGCCGGGAAAGATCGGACTGTTTTTTCACGGAAAGACCTCCTTCAAATCAGATTGCGGCAAAAATGTGCTGTGGTATTTCAACTCCACAGCACATTCTGCGTTTTAACCCGCCAGATTTTCGGTGCAGAACAGCTCAATGCAGTTGTCGATCATCGTCTGGTCACAGTCGGTGGAAATGCCGGAGGCCAGCCAGTAAGCATATTCGCCTGTATCGTACTGGCTCAGAGCTTCTGCATCCGAACCATAGCGAAACTCAATATGGTAAGTTTCCGCACTGGTGTCCGGCGCAAGGAAGAAGTAGGTGAACTCGCCGGAATCGGCATCATCGCTTTGAAACTCATACAGCCCACGCACAGGCTCCATGCCAATATAGTGATAGGTATGGGAGAACAGCACATTGCCGTCCTTATCGGTGCCGGAAATGGTAGAAGTTGCGCCGTCAAAGGTCAGGGTCGCAAGGTCGTTGGTAAAGCCGCAGAAGTAGGCACCGCCGCCGTTTGCATAGGCCTCGACGGCATCCTCGCCGTAAACATCACCTGTCACCATAGAGGACAGCTTCTCAAAAGCAGCTTCGGCATTGTCCTCGCCCACGAGAGCGGTACAAACATCCAGCCATGTCTGCTTATATTCGTCCGCCAGAATCACCGGCCACAGTTCCTGATAGCTGCCTGTTAGGTCGTTCAGCAGCTGTGCAGCGGCAGCTTCGTTTTCATCCACAGCAGAAGAGGCGGTCTCTTCTACGGAAGAAACAGTGCTTTCTGCGGCAGAACTTGCAGAAACGGGAACAGAGCTCGCCGTGCCGCTGCTGCAGCCAACCAGAAGAGAAGCAGACAGAGCTAGCACAGCAGCTGCACTCAGAATTCTTTTCATCAAACGCATTATCAATTTCCTCCACAAAATCAGAACATCGGCGTTAGTTTCAACTAATCACGATACTGATTTTACTGGAACCGGACTTTCTGCGCAAGAACCAAATCGACAGAATCTATCCAATCGGACGCATCTTCCGATACTCCGTAGGCGTCATGCCGGCTGCTTCCCGAAATGCAGAAGAAAACTTATTCGGATTTTCGTACCCGACCCGATGGGCGATTTCAGCAACCGTGCAATCGGTTTCGAGTAGTAGCTTCTGTGCCAGCTGCAGCCGGTACTCTTTCTGATACGCATAGACCGAGCTTCCGTAAATGCCTTTGAAACAGCTTTTTAATGCCGTAGGCGAAAGGCCGACCTCCTGTGCAAGCTGTTCGATTGTACGGCGAACTGTCAGTTCCTGCGTGAGAAGAGCCGCAGCCTGCTTCACACACTCCACCTGATGCTGATTGAAATACTCTGTCTGCTGCACATCTTCCCTGTTTTTCAGCCGGGTCAGAATATGCAGCAACTCCAGCACTTTCAGCCGAAGATAGCCGGTGTCCGGCACAGAATGCGCTGTGTAAAGCTCTGAAAAAATATGGGCAATGGTCGGTTCTGACCGCAGGATACAGCAGCGGTTTTCCGTGCAGATGTACCGCCGTATGACATCAAGGTCTACGCCGTACCATTCCATTTGTTTCCGCATTTCCGGCGAAATCGCATCCAGATCCAGTAGGATGGTGATGCCGTGGTAGTGCCGCAGCGGAAAGCAGGAGGACGACTTTTTGCGCGCTGCTGCACAGACGGCAAAGTCCCCTGCCGCCAGATAGCAGCAGCTATTTGCCCCAAAACTGCACTCGTAACGCCCCACGCGGCAGTGGTTGATCTCAATGACATTCCGCATTGGTGCCGTGGCTTCCTCAAAGAATGCAAGGTGCATATCGTTATAATACAGTTCTGCCCCCGAAAACAGTGGACAGATGGTCATACTCCCGCTCCCCGTTCCGTTGGAGAACACGACGGTGCGGGGCATCGCCGTGGAAACAGTTTGCTCCGGGGAAAGATCAAAAAGTGATTCATACATAGCCATTCTCATTTCCTGAAGATTCGCTTTTTCTTGCTGATTCGCAGACGTGAAGTGTCAAATTCCATTTCTCTGCAAAAATGTTTCCATCAAATCAAGATACCGTTCCGCCTGAACAATGAAGCTCACATGACCGCCCGGAACCGTGCGGATCTCCGCTCCGATCCGCGGCCCCAGATAGGTGGCAAACCATGCCATGGTGGCCACCCATGTATGGATAGTCAGCGCCACCGCAACGGTGAATATCCCGCACAGAAACTGGACGTTTTTGATTTTTCTGTATTTTTCGTCGATGTCCGCATTCAACGCTTTTACCACAAAGTAATAGAGAAAGCCCCCGATCGCTCCCAACCCAACGGTAAGGATCGGTCTCCACAACCCATAGGAGCCGGACAGATAATAGGCTCTGTTGAAAAGACCGGTGTCCGTTTCCTGAAGCGGAATACATCCCAGCAGCCAGTCCCCGGCAGCCATAAATCCGCATCCGACTGCTCCAAGAATGCACCAGTGGATGAACTGTTTCGGTTCTTCTTTCTTCATCTTTTTTGCCTCCGATTGCAGTTCATGATTCTGCTTTTCATTTGGGCAATTTCCAACTTCTTAGAAAATCAAATGGACAATACCGCCGACAATTGCCGCTCCCGCAACCCAGATCAGCGCCAGTATGCTTCGCTTTTTCAGCACCTGCCTCCAGATCTGCACGAACGGCGCATCTTCAAGCCCTGGCAGCACCCAAAACTGGCTGTGCCCGACCCATAGCTTGTCGATTACAACGCCGTCATAGATATTCATAACCTCAAGAAACAGCAGCGCCTGCCAATAGGCCTCACCAAAGGAGGAAGCCCCGTTCCATAAGCCGATGATCAGCACAAGAGCAGCAAGCATCACGATAAAGAACGGTATCATAAAGCATTTTCGTTTCCGGTTCATCGTATTGCGGTCGATCAGTCCCAGTTCGATGGTGCGATCCTGCACCTCCTTGGGATAAAAGTACAGTCCATTGACAGCACCGCCGATCACAGCGATTTTTACCATTGCGGTAAACAGCAGACAATAAAACAGCAGTTGCAGTACGATCATTGTTTTTCTCCTCTCAGTCTGCGTGCGAATCGGGCATCTGGCATCATCGCTGTATATCGGACACCCTGTTTCCCCGCCTGCTGAAGCTACTGGATATGGGCTTCTGTTGTTTTTCTTTTTTCATGCAGGACTTTTTATCACACGCATAGAAAATCTCTGCCTCCAAAAATTTATTGCTCCTGTCACACGTCCTCAAAGCAGTGCGCAAAGCCACGCTGCCACAGCGGAGGCGGGAATGTAGATCACAAAGTGCCGGATATGTGTTCGCTTGTTATAGCCGAACATATGCGGACCGACCACGCCCTTCAGCTCCGGATAGAAATGCGGAAAGAAATTGGAGTGACACAGCAGCACCCAGTCAAAGAAAATGATGTCGTAGATCTCCATGGCGTAGAGCACGGCGAGAAACCGCACAAAGAAGTCCAGGAAGCCGAAGCCGTTTCTGACGCCGTCCCATACGCTTAGTGCCGCCGCAGCGAGAAAAAGCAGGATGGCAATGATCTCAATCACCCAGCCGATACTATGTGCGCCGGGAAATCGTTCCTTTGTATCGGGGATTGCGTCCAGATTTTCCTTTGGTGCGGATGAGAAAAAACGCTTGTCCTGAATGAAACCCACCCCGCCGTATAAAACAAGAAAGTATGCCAGAAATACCATGAGCGTTACAAGAACCGTGATTTTCATTTTGATGTTGATGCCTCCGTACTGACAGACTGCTGCTTTTCCGCGTCCGGTTTTTTGATCAGGTCATACAGCTTTCCAAATTCGCCGATGTCCCGCACTCCGGCAAGTTCCATGCCCAGATGGACATATTTGTCGCACTTGCTTTTTGCATCCGTTTCCAGGATCACTGGCACGCCCAGCCGGTCGCCCTCAGCAAAGGCAAGGTCCAGCACCTTTCGCATATAGCCCTGCCCCTGATACTGTTCCCGCACACAGACAAGTCCAACGAAAATGTAGGGTTTCTTTTCCTTGTCCATGCGGTCTTGCAGGGAAGCCCCGCCCCGCTTGATGGCAATACCAAATTGCAAAAGGCGCTTCAGGGTGGAGTTGTGCAGCATTCCGCAGGCGATGGGCCACATCGTCTTGAGTCCCATCTTCTCCTTTGGCAGCTTGTAGGCGATATATCCCTCGCCCCGCTCGCTGGTGGTGTGCAGAAAGCCGCCCCGCAGCACCCCGCGCACATAAGCGCAGATATAGTTTGCCGTGGCTTCTTTCCCGGAAAAGGCAGCGGACATTCCTGTTTCCTCTTCATAGTCATAATAGCCGAAGGCATGGCCGATATCACGGATGGATTTCTCGTCTAATGTTGTAACTTTCATTGTATTTCACTTTCCTGATCCTTCAGCACATCTCTCTGTCCCGCCATCCGTCAGAAAGTGCTCCATCTCCGACACAAGCAGTGCCGGATGATTGATGATCTCGCCATGGCCGAAACCGGGGAAGCAGCGGACGATCAGGCTCGGATATGCCGTTCGCAGCCGCTGGATGGCCTTTTTCATGTGCCCTTCTTTTTCTCCGTACCAACAGGCGACCTTTGCATCGGGCTGTACCAAAAAGTCCGTTCTATAGAGATAAAGTCCTGCCTCCCAAGTGGCCCGGACGGATTCCAAGCTGATATGATCCGGGATACGGCGGAGCATAGTCTGCATTCCCTGCTCCGTCTGCCCCATAAAGCGCAGCGCCCATGCAGGCATGTACTTTTCGTGTGCCGTTCGATATTGCTTTTGCGGCATGACCTTCAAAATCAGTCGATTCAGCACTCCGAAATCCAGATACTCCGGCCCGTTGAGGATCATCCGATCGATCTGAACAGTTGGGGAAGCCTTCAGAAAAACAGCCGGTCCGCAGCCCAGCGACTCTGCAAAAAGCAGATCCAACTGTCCGTCACGCTCTTTTTCAATATAAGCGGCCAACTTATCCGCCTGATCCCGGGCAGTCGTGTAGGTCGTTTCACCGGTTCCATCAAAGCCGTCGAAGCTGACGGCATACACGCAGAATTTCCTTTCCAGCAGCGGGATCAAATCCTCAAACTGCCGCCAGCACATAAGATTTCCGTGCAGCAGCATCATGGTCTTTCCCTCTATATTGCCGAATCGTTTGATTTTCATACCAAACTGCCTCCCCGCTATTTTTTGACCTTCATGCAGAAATCGCAGCGGTCATTTCCGCGCCCCAGCGTCATGCTTCTCTCCCAGATCAGCTTCGGATGCAGCCCGGTATAGCTGATGTCATCACTGTCGCAAAAGCAGCGGCACAGCTCTGGGCAGCCGTATTCTATGCAGGTGTCGTGATAGGGACACTTCATCATATCCACACGCCAGACGCCGTTACCGGTCTGCAGTTCTTTTGGGGCAAAGCCCGCCGCCGGGCCGAAAACGCTCCGGGTGGATTTGACGAAAACGTCGGGAACAAGGCGGTAAAGCCCCGGTATGTGCAGCAGGGCGGCAAGCTGTTTGTGGCTCGTTCTCGCCAGCCGCTCCACATAGCCGTGAACGGTTTGCAGTGCCTCCTCTTTCGGCATGACCCGCTGCAAGGTCTCGTAGGCCGCAATGCCCGGCAAGATCTGCCGCTTGAGGTGGTATTGCTTTTCCTTGCTTGCACCCGCATTTTCAGCCAGCAGCGCATTCAGGCGTGCATCAAAAGCGGCGTTCAGCTGCTTTGCCTGCGCAGGAAAGCGTTGCGCCGCAGTCTCCCGAAAGTCACGGGAAAGATAGGTTTCCTTCACCTTCATCGTCCGTCACCCCTTCTTTTTGTACCCGCAGTCGCAGTAGGATCCGCCGGAGGCAAGGGTATACTGCCGCACAAAATTTGTCACACCGCCCGCTTCGCTCATGGTGTAGTCCAGATGGCACAAAGCGGGGGTCAGGTCGTACAGACCCAGCTTCTTCATCAGCACACAGATGCCGCATTTGGTAAAGCGTCCCTCGTAGCCGCTGCCATCCGGGTATTCGTAAAATTCCATGTTCCACGAATAGGGGTTGCGGTCGGCGGCTTTCAGAGCAGCGGTGGCCTTCATGGCGGCAATGTCCTTTGCGGTAAACTTGCTTTTTCCGCTTTTGCGGCAGAACCACTGCATGGGCTTTGTCATCATGGACTTTGCGTAGTAATCCGTCAGCCTGTCCACCTCCGGACGTTGCGGCATGGAGAGGATGAACGCGCCGAGCATTGCGCAGTTGACGATGTTCATCTTGAAGCGGTCCGCTTTTTCAAACTCCGGCAGCCTGCGGATGATCTGCCGGTATTGCGGCTTTGCCTTTTTCGTGATAGCTCTTGCGGTGGCTGCATCATAGCCCAGCACAGCGGTCAGCTGCTTTCGGAACGACGGTGCAAACAGAGCCCACATACCGAAAGGCATTCCAGCGTATTTCATTGCAGGTACCTCCCGGCTTCCGTTTCCAGTGCCTGCCATACCGGGTAGGCTGCGCCATGTTCATCAAAAAATTTCTTGAGGTCCCGGTTCAGCGCGCTCATTTCGTCGATGGCGTTCATAGCATGGTCGGAGGCGCAGAGTTTGCCCAGCGAGGTAGCGCACATCAGCTTGAAAAAGTGCAGGCAGGTCTTGCGGTACTTTTCCCCTTCAAAGTCTACATCCGCTTTGGGCAGAATGGCGTGCCCGGCATCTCGGATGGCGCGGTATCCCTCGATGTTGGCATCCAGCACACGGTTCAGGTACGCAGTATCTCCCCTGAGCTTTTTCAGGTCGCCGTCTGTCTTATAGCAGGCGAAGGCCGCAGGCATCACAAACGCGGCATGGCAGAGCAGATAGTCCTCCATGTTCGGCTCGTAAACAACCTTATATTTTGTGCCGTGGAAGATGCGCCCAATCAGCTGTTTATTGGAGATTGCACCCGGCAGCTGTCCGATGGTGATCTTTTTCAGGTCGATGGAGACCACCCGGTCAGCCTCCCGATGCCCCGCAGAAAGCGCAAAGGCAAACAGGACGTTCTTCCCCGGCAGCGCCGCTGCCAGCGCCCTCGCCTGCACATTGTTCCCCACAAAAACGACGTTCTTCGTCCGGTTCGCCCGCAGCGTGTCCAGAACGGAATCCAGCTGTGTATAGCGCAGGACCACAAAGATCACATCGTACATTGCATCCGGTGCAAGTTCCGTCACCACCGGAATGCGGCTGACCGAAGTGTGGAGCGAAAATTTGTCCTTGATCCGCAGGCCGTTCCGCCTGATCTCCGCTGCCCAGTTTCCTCGCGCAAGCAGGGTAACATCCTTTCCGGCGCGCAGCAGATTTCTTGTCAGATTGCACCCCAGAACGCCTGCACCATATACCAGAATTTTCATAGCTTGCCTCCAAATCCGATCTTTACGATCTGCATTTTCATCCTGCTGTCCCCGACCTTGGCGAGGAAACGGAAAAAGCCGCTGACAGAAGGGTCTTTCAAATCGTTGTAACCCAGCATATAGCCCCGGCTGGACACTTGCAAACGGCTGTCCCATGGGGAAAGCTCGCTTTTCGCATCCGAAACTGCGAAATATGCCCCCACATCCTTGATTTTTGCCGTTCTGAGCCATGTTTTTGCGATCATCTTTACCGCCGTTCGGTTGGCGGCATCAAAGACCAGTACCCCGCCGGGGAAAGCGTCCGCCATCCCCTGCACCAGCGCCTTGACCTGCTGGGTCAGGAAGTAATAGAACACCCCGGAGGCAAAAAATACCGCCCCGCCGGAGGCATCGATTTTGTCAAACCATGCGGGGTCTTTCAGGTCGCAGGGGATGTTTTGCTCCCGCTCCCCGGCGGGCAGCAGCTGCTGCCGCAAGGCGATCACATCTGGGAAATCCAGATTGTAGATCTTGCATCTGCCGTTGTCGCAGGCTCTGCCGGTGTTATCCAGCCCGCAGCCCAGATTGACCACTGCCGCGCAGGGGTGCGTTTTCAGGTATGCCCGTACCTCCCACGCAAGATCATTCTGCCGCATGGCGACCTCCAGCGCACCGAACCGCTGCATCAGGCTGCGGGAGTTTTTCTCTGCCTCTGAAAAGTCGTAGTCGATCTGGTCAATCAGATGCACCGCTGTCTCGTCCAGATAAAGGTTTGGGTACAGTTCGGTGCACAGCTTCCGGGAATACAGTGGGAGGATCAGCGTCTCCTGCACGGTGTTTTTCTCGATTTTGTATTTCATATCGGGTCCTCTCACTTTCTGATAAACGGCAGCTTCGGCATACCGTCCTGCGCAGCGATAAATGCCAGCATTTCAGCAAAGCCCTTCGGATCACGAATCTGGTATTGCATGTGATCGTATCCTTCAAATATGGGGTAATTGCCGCAGGGATAGGCTTCTATCACCGCTTGACGGTATTTGAAATGATCTTCTATGCTGCCAAACTCGAAATAGAGATGCTTTTGCAGTTCTTCGGAAAGTGCTGGAAAGGGTTTATCCTCCAGGCTGTCCAGAATCTGTCGCCGCAAATTTGTGTAGGTCAGATTTTTCCCTGCGGCTATAAAATACGGCTTTATGGAATCATCGTCACACCACAGGATCTTTTTCAATGTGCCGCCCTTTGACCAGTACATGCTCTTGATGGCCAGATACAGAAACGGTGTCATCATGCGGCGCGTACCTTTTCCGATTTGTGCAAACTGCCCGCCGTCAAAGAAAACATGTCCGATGGGCAGCTTCGTGCCTGTCAAAAACGCCATGGCAAGGTCAGCACCGATCGAAGAAGCCACAACCAGTTCAAGGCGTTCCACCCCCTGCGATTTCAGGTATTCTTCCACCTGACGAACCTCGTCCGCCTTGCTGACATATTTCTGCCCCTCGCAGTAAACGGTGGAGGTGGGCAAGATGCAGAAATATCGATCCTGCAAATACCTCGCAATCGGTTCGCTGCTCGCTCCTGTCACACCCATTGCATGAAAGAACAGTACGGCAGGATTCCTCCTATCGCCATATGTTTGAAACAGCATTTCTATCACCTCATATTTTCATAAAAAGCATCATAATCGCCGCCAGTGCTGCCGAAATGATCGCCATACCAACTGTGCCGAACAGCCACTTTTTGCCCTTATCCTTGGCTGTAATGTAGGGTTTCAGGTCTTCCGTTCCCGGAATTTCCCATGCGTTCGTATGTCCTACCCAATAGCCGTCAACCCAAAATCGGTCTATGAGATTCATAACGGACAGTATGACCAGCAGCTGCCAAAAGCCCTGAACGAAGCCCTTTGCGCCGTTGAGCGCATAGACGCATACCAGCACATAGGCGATGTATCCGGGGACGCAGACAGCTTTGAAAATCAAAGCATTTCGCTTGATTTTCGCGTGTGTTGTAAGTCCCAGCGTTACGCACCGCTCCTGCACCTCCTGGCTGTAAAGATGCACCATGCCCACCGCGCCCTTGCGGATACCGATGGCGCAAACCAAAATGAGCAGAACGCCCAGCCCGATGCCTTCCAAAATCACCTGTAAAAGCATTACCGATTCCTCCTGAAGCCCGCCTCATCCCGATATTCGGGATGTTCTTTTACATACGGGTCCTGATCGCCGCAGATGGTATAGTCGCATCGGCAGCCGTTCACGCAGGTAGTCGCCCGTATAAGCTTTGCGTGGAGCAGCTCCATGGACGCATAGTCCACATTGCACAGGGCGGGCATAATATCCGTAAGGCCGTGCCGGATGGCAAACTCCGCTGCCGGGCACGCTGTAAATTCATAATAAATAGGCTTGTCGGTTTCATAAGGCGCAACCGACATCTCGTAATCGTGCCATTTGTCGCAGCCGCTTTTCGCACGAACAAACGCCTTGTACATCAGCTTCCTCCAGAACGGCTTGTTGCAGTCCACGAATTTCAGCTTGCGGAAGGTCGGCAGGATCAGATTTTTCTCCATCTCTTCAATTTCACGGAATGAAGTAGCGGCTTTGCAGACCACATAATAGCTCAGGATGGCGATGCAGTCGTAGGTGCCGCCTACGCCGTTGTGGAAGTTCCGCTTGCCGCCCAAATCGGTACGCCAGTCGGAGAGGAAGTCCACATACTGCCGCTGTACCTGTTCCCATATCGCCTCCCGCTCCACTTCCGGGTAGTGCAGGGCGATTTTCGCCCGTATCTCTTTCTTGCAAGGCTTGGAATACAGCACATGGCTTTTGCGGTCGAATAGAAGCTCGTTGTCCTTCATCTGATTGCCTCCCTCCTTGTTCTTTCTTGCGTGCATGAGACCATCTCAGATTTAACCCGCTTTTCGGCAGACAAACCATGCCATGCTTTTCAGGTTTCCCATGTCCACATCCGTATACATTCCATCCAGCCGTGCTTTCAGACTGGAAACCGTCTCATAGGGCGGTGTGAAAAACCTGCCTTTTCATAAACGTGCCGGACAAACCAATCCGTCCGCTTGTGCTCGCCCATCACATAAAAGCAGCCGCAGAATGTCCCGCCGGGTCTCAAAACCCGGAAAACCTCCCGATAAGCGGCTTCCTTGTCCGGAAAAGCATGAAAGCTGTTCAGCGGCAAAACGATGTCGAAGGTGTCGTCTGCATAGGGAAGCGCTCCCACATCTCCCTGCCGGAAGGTTACATTTTTCAGGTGCAGGCGGTCAGCCTTTTCCCGTGCCTGCCTCATCATATCGGGCGAATAATCGAGACAGGTAATGTCCGCCTCCGGCATACGCCTGGCGAAACGACTTGATGGGCTTATTCATTCTAGATGTAAGACTCATGACTGTTCCTCCTGACCGTTACTCTTCTTTCGGCATCGACTGATCACCAGTGATTTTGAATGAAATCGACCGCCTGCTCCGACAGATCCGTGCGTTCCGCGGCACACTCCTCCGGGAATCGTCGCTCAGATCGGAACATCAGCTTCAGAAGCCACGTGTTGCTACGCATGGGGATCGCAAAATGACTGATCTTCTCATAAGTCAAACTTTTTACTTCGTAAGGAAAATCGTGCTCCTGCAGATCGCTCACGATATGCGCGGCCTGTTCCGTCGAAGGCCAGACCGTATCCGCTTCGGTGGATATGAGGAGGATCGGACCACGGATGTTTTCCACAGGGATGATCGATTCATCCGTGACGTCTTTTCCTGTATTATAGGAAAGGATATTTAACTCCCCATACGTGCGCAACTGCTTTAAAATATCGAAATCACGTATTATGTATGGTGTATAGTTCAGTTCCTCCCCATGATATGACCAGCAGGAAGTCCCCGATGGGCCACTGCGCCCGATCATACCCTCACTGACAAAATAGGACGGAACACGGGCGATCACGCAGCTGATGTCGTCAAATCGCGATGCTGCCAGAAGGGCGTATTCCGATCCTTTGGAAATCCCGTCAACGGCAATCTTTTCAAAGCCCTGTTCTTTCAGCCATGCAATGGCGTTTTCCACATACTCCAAAGGGACACGGTCCAGGTTTTCTCCTGTCTCTTTTCCTGCGAAAAGTGTCACGCCCAGCGCAGATATACCATGCTGCTGATAATACCAGGCCATGGTATCACTGGCTTTGGAACCGCCCTCACTGCCCGAGAAGGTAATAACTGCTTTTTCCCTTTCCCCGGAATCATAGAAATGCCCTTCGAAACCTTGCTCGGAGATTGTAAGGATAAGGTCTGCATCTGTGCGGCTGCTCTTTATCTTATAAATACCGAGAGCGGCAACAAAAACTGCAGCAACGATGATGACCGTGAGCCGCCAGCGGCGCTTCTTTTTATCTCTATTCTTTGCCATCGAAATCTCACCTTCTATGTTTCAAATCGTTGAATAAGTATTAGGGCAACACCGCACAACAGCTGAAATCTGACAAATATCTATTGCTTCGGCAAAGAAGCTTGGTGTTCCTCCCTATTTTTGCTCGCATGAGCGCACTGACTCAAGCTGCCAGGCAGGGCCTGTCAGCCAGAATCAGATTCGCTAAAGCGAACATGATATTGAATTTGGCCTTCTGCTTTTCAAGGCCTCGGTATCGTGTCTTTCGGAAGCGTAGCTGCTTCTTCACGACCCTGAATACGTGTTCCACTTTTGCTCGTACAGATGACTTTGCGTGTTCCGCTTCTTTGACGACTGCTTGTTCTTCTTTGCTCAGTTTCTTTATCTGGGACGGACGGAGGTTGATCTTGTACCGGATTTTTCGTCCGGATTTGTTTTCTACGACGGCATCCTCGCGCTTTTCCGCGCCGAGATAGCCGCTGCCACCGTAGACTTCATTTTCGTCTCCCGTCAGCAGCTTGGATGTTTCGGTCACATCGTGGACATTCGCCGCCGTTGCCTTAGAGCAGGTGATCATGCCGTCATAAAAGCTGCTTTCGCCTGTCAGTCGGTATGCGCTGCGAATGGCCTCTTTTCGTTCCATGGTTTTCTCTCCGCGTTTCAATCATCACACGACCGTTTCCGATCTCATTTTTTCAAAATGTCCACGATTTTCGCAAAGTCCTCCTTTGCCTCCTTGAAGATCGGCAGCATACAGTAGCAATGCACCATCTTCGGGCGGGCGGACACCGTGTAGGGGACAGTTGCCCGTTTGCAGGCTTCCTCAAAGTCCGGCAAAGCACCGTAGAGCACCTCGTCAGCAGAATAGAAGAAGTGAATATCGCCTACGCCGGTAAAATCTCCCCGGGAGCCGGAGAGCATATAGTCCGGCACATTCTTACAGCCATGCCGCATGAACTTCTCCACTGTCACCATAAAGGCATAGTCGATGGAGACGTCCCGTTCATTGAGCGCCTGCATCCGCGCCTTTTCCGCATCGTTCCACGGCACCTCGCCGGGGGATACAACGACGATGTGTCTCGGCTGCGGCAGCGGCTCGGGCTGCGCGTTGTTGTGCGCCGCGATCCCCAGAGCCAGCGCACCGCCGGAGGAAAAACCACAGGTGCTGACATTTCCGCCGCCGTACAGTGTAATCATTTTTCGATAACATTCGTACACCATCGCGTATGTTTCAGTAATGCAGTGTTCCATGCAGAGCGGGTAAAACGGAAACCACACATCACAGCCGGTCTCGCGGCAGAGCTTGCGTATCACAGGCAGGTCTCCCTTATCGGGGCCGATCACCATGCCGCCGCCAAAGAAATGATGTTCGCCCCTCCGCCGCAGCCGCAGTCCAGCACCTTGGCGTCCGGAGTAAGCTCCAAAAAGCGAAGTCCCCACCGTGCCACAGGACTGTGCCCCAGGTTCATCATGGCGAGCATGATTTTCCCGCCAAGCCCCACAGGCTTTCTGGTGTTCTCAAAAAATGACATCTTATCACACCTCCGATTTCACACATTCCGCATAGGTCAGCGGGAAGGACGCCTTCAGAACAGCGCTTTTCCGCACTGTCCAATCATTCTGTTGCAGAAATTTTAGGTATTCTTCACTCGTCCACTTGCTGTGGAGAGGAAAGCCTGCCAGATTCATGAAAAAGGCTTTGATCTTACCGAGAAATGAGTTTTCTGCGTGCGTAAAGGTAGGCGCAATCAGCACACCGTCATCCTTCAGCACCCGTTTGATCTCTCGCAGTGATTTTTCTGGCTGAGGCACAATGTGCAGTGCGTTTGATACGATTACCGCATCGAATGATTTGCTCGCGTATGGCAGAGAAAACATATCCTGCACGGAAAAACGCAGCTTCGCAGAGTAATTCCCCCGTTTGGCCTCTGCAATCATTTCCGGAGAGGCATCCGTCGCCTCGATGTGTGCCGCTGCTTTTACGATGTGCTTGGCGATCAGTCCCGTTCCGGTAGCCACCTCCAGCACTGTTTTGTCTTTCACGACCGGACGGATCAGCTCATACATTTTCTCGTATACTGCCCTGTCTTTTCGCATAAAGCAGTCATACAGACCTGCATTTCTGTCCCAGAAATTCTTGCGTGCTCGCATTGCTGTCTCTCCTTTTATAGTTAGATTTGCCTAACCACCACGCGCGCACCGATAAGTTAGATTCAGCTAACTTCCAGCCTTATAAAAAGCCGCTTCTCAGCGATCCTTCTACCAAAATAATACGCCCTGCCGTCTCCTCTGTCAAGAAGTTCAGGCATTTTCGGAGATTTTGAAAAAGATTTCGTTATTGGAGCTTCCCCTGCGGCATAGAGGAGGCAAAACGTTTCCCGCATCGAAAAAATTTCGTCCCTGTAAACTTGTCTGTTTCTGCTTGACAACGCCCGGTGGGAGTGCTATTTTTACTTCGCGAATTTGTTTTGCCTAACCATCTGAGGGGTTTTTCCCCTGTATTTTTTGCGCCAATTGTTAGGTAAAGCTAACTGTTTTTTCAAAACTGAGATAGAGGTGTGTTACCATGAGATTGAAAAAAGTATTTGCAGGTGCACTTGCGGCCGCTATG
>NZ_JBBMEO010000017.1:0-45496 GCF_040096515.1 Faecalibacterium tardum
TGCGCGACAGCTCCCCCAAGGGGGAGCTGGCACGCCCGCAAACTTTACGGTTTAACCGGGAACTTTGCCGCTATGCCAAGGGCTCTCCCTTTGGGAGAGGTGTCACCGTAGGTGACGGAGAGGGCGCACGCCGCTAGCCCTATTTTAAAGTATCAAACGCAATAAAAAACCTTCCCCGCCACCGCCAAAAGCCGTCCCCTTGGGGAAGGTGGCTGCGAACACAGTGAGCAGACGGAAGGGGTATCCCAGACAGGCTGTATACAGACTGATATATTAATTTGCTGCGTTTCGCGGCCACTGATATATCAACTGGGCGAAATACGCACGTTTTTTGCGCTATTGATATATCAGTTCAGACTGGGCAGTTACTCGACGGAGGGGAGAGAAAGTGGGAAAAGAAGAGAGCAGCGGGGGCGGCAGAGCATAAAAAATTACAGGCAGAACGGTAAATGTAACAGAAATTATTGAAATTTTTGCCGTTCTTCCCATGTTGCATCCCAGATTTTTATGCAAGTCATTGAAGTATACAAGTTGCACAGTTTTTCAGCGCAAGTTTATTCATTTCGGCAAGGACGTCGAATCTCTTTCAAAAACAAGAGCAATATTTGTACGTTTTTATCCCGTATCACTGTAAATTGCATCTTTCTTTTTTTGGTGGCTTTTGTTATCATAATTGTATACAAGGGGCATGTGCAGGCCCCCTACATGAAGATGTTTTCTATTAGGAGGAGAACAAAAACGAGCAAGGCAATTTCTCGTCGTAACTTCCTGATGGCTACCGGCGCTGTCGGTGCTGCAGGTCTGCTGGCTGCCTGCGGCAGCAAGCCCGCTGCTTCTTCCACCGCTTCTTCCGCTGCTTCTCAGGCCCCCGCTGCTTCCGCAGACGAGAGCCTGGCACTGTCTGACGGCCCCGTCAACCTGAGCATCAGCTGGTGGGGCGGCGACAGCCGTCACGCTGCTTACCAGAGCGCTCTGGAGGCTTTCCAGGCTGAGCACTCCAACATCACCGTGGAGCCCACCTTCGCCGCATGGTCCGGCTGGGAAGAGAAAATGGCTGCTGCCTTCATCGCAGGCAACGCACAGGATGTCTGCCAGGTGAACTGGAACTGGCTGTACAACTACTCTGCCGACGGCAGCAAGTTCGTGGATCTGAACACCACCTCCAAGTTCATCGACCTGACCCAGTGGGATGCTGCTGCTATGGACGCTTGCTATGTGGCCAACAGCCAGCAGTGCGTGCCCGTCTCCATGACCGGCCGTATCTTCTACTGGAACATGACCACCTTTAATAAGGCTGGCATCACCGAGGTTCCCAAGTCTCTGGACGATCTGATGGCTGCCGGTAAGGCTTTCCAGGAGAAGCTGGGCAACGATTACTACCCCATGCATCTGGGCGCATACGACCGTATGATCCTGATGGTGTTCTACCTCGAGTCCAAGTACGGCAAGGACTGGGCAGATCCCGTTACCTCCACCCTGAACTACACCGAGGACGAGATCGCTGAGGGTCTGGCCTTCATCAAGAGCCTGGTGGACAACCACGTTATGATGAACCTCAAGACCTACTACTCTGCAAACTCCGATACCGCTACCCACCAGTCCAACGAGTGGATCACCGGTAAGATCGCAGGCATCTTTGAGTGGGATTCCGCTGCAAGCAAGTACTCTTCCGCTCTGGATGACAGCAACAAGGACGGCTTCACCGTCGGCGAGGAGATCAAGTTTGGCGACAACAACGGCGGCTTCTCCAAGGTGTCCATGGGTCTGGCTATCACCAAGACCTGCAAGAACGTTGCCGAGGCTGCTACCCTGATCAACTTCCTGCTGAACGAGGAGAAGGGCGCTTCCATCATGGGTTCTGAGTGCGGCATCCCCGCTTCCAAGGCTGGCCTGAAGTTCGCTCAGGACGCCGGCGCTGTCAAGAGCCTGGTTGCTGAGGCTAACGCCAAGGTCATGGCTTTCACCACCAACAAGCTGGATCCCCTGTTCGAGAATAACGACCTGAAGGCTTCCGGCACCGGCATCTATCAGGAAGTGTTCGACAACATCGACTACGGCGATCAGACCCCTGAAGAGGCTGTCGAGACCCTGCTGGACGGCATGGAGTCTGTTGGCTACACCATCGGCTAAGCTTACCTCTCTCTGACAGCGGTCAGAACCGGATATTCAGTATCTGAAATAAATAAGGGCATCTGCCGCCCGTACGACAGATGCCCTTGTTTTTTCGGAGAAAGGTTATCAAACCTTGAATGAATTGTTTCCGGTCTGTGACCTGCTGCACTGTCTGCTTCAAAATCCTGCAAAAGGAGGACTTCGGATGAAAAAAAGTAATGCGCCCGCAGGCGCACGAACTCCGTTCCAGAAATGGGTCGATAAGTATCAGGGTCTGTTTTACCTGATCCCCTGGATCATCGGCTTTCTCGTCTTTAAGGCGTTCCCCTTCGGTCAGTCGCTGTATTACAGCTTTACCGATATGAACTTCTTCAAGGACGGCACCAGCTTTGTTGGTCTGGCCAACTACATTACCGCATTCCACACCAGAAAGATCACCAAGGCGCTGATCATCACCTTCAAGTACGCCTTTATCACCGTGCCCCTGAAGCTGATCTTCGCGCTGTTCATCGCCTACATCCTGAACTTCAAGATCGCCTGCGTCAACCTGTTCCGTACTGTGTACTACATCCCCTCCATTCTGGGCGGCTCTGTGGCTATCGCCGTGCTGTGGAAGGCTGTGTTCAGCGTGGACGGTCTGCTGAACACCGTGGTGCGCGCTGTCACCTTTGGTGCGGTGCAGGGCCCCGAGTGGCTGAGTGACCCCAACTACGCTCTGTGGATCATCTGCTTTTTGCGTATATGGCAGTTCGGTTCCGCCATGGTGCTGTTCCTTGCTGCACTGAAGGGCGTGCCCGCAGACCTGTACGAGGCTGCTACCATCGACGGTGCCGGCAAGTGGCGTCAGTTCTTCTCCATCACCGTTCCGATGATCACCCCCATCATCTTCTACAACCTGGTCACCCAGATCTGCCAGGCATTCCAGGAGTTCAACGGCCCCTACATCATCACCAACGGTGGTCCCCGTGGTTCCACTACCCTGATCTCCCTGCTGGTTTACAACTACGCATTCAAGTCCTACGACATGGGCATGGCTTCTGCTCTGGCATGGATCATGTTCATCATCGTCTGCATCCTGACGATCATTGCGTTCACCAGCCAGAAGAAGTGGGTCTACTACTCGGATGAAAGGTAAGGTGACCAATATGGGAATGAAAGCATCGAATAAGATCGCAACCTTTTTTAAGTACTTCGTGCTGATCCTAGTTGGTGTCATCATGATCTATCCTCTGCTGTGGATGATCAGCGCTACCTTCAAGGATAACAGCGAGATCTTTGCAGGCATCAGCCTGTGGATCAAAAAGCCCACGCTGGATGGCTACCGCAACGCCCTGAACAACTTCGGCGGCTCCATCAACATCCTGCAGGCCATGCTCAACACTTACAGCTACGTTATCCCCAAGGTGATCTGCACTGTGGTGTCTGCCTGTATGCCGCTTACGGCTTTGGCCGTTTCGACTTCCCCGGCCGCAAGCTGCTGTTCAACATCATGCTGGCTACCCTGTTCCTGCCGCAGGTCGTGCTGAACGTGCCCCAGTACCTGCTGTACAACAAGTTCGGCTGGGTGGACAGCCCCTTCTATCTGGCCATCTGGGTGCACTGCGCATTTGCTACCGAGACCTACTTCGTGTATCAGCTGGTGCAGTTCATGCGCAACGTCCCGCGTGATCTGGACGAGGCTGCCGCCATTGACGGCTGCTCCTCCTTCCAGACCCTGTACAAGGTCATCGTGCCCATGCTGGGACCCGCTCTGGTGTCCTGCGCACTGTTCCAGTTCATGTGGAGCTGCAACGACTTTATGGGCCCGCTGCTTTACGTCAGCACCCCCGGCAAGTACCCCATGTCCCTGTTCGTCAAGCTGTCCATGGACGGTGATACCGGCTTTGCTTGGAACAAGATCCTTGCTCTGTCCCTCATCTCCATCCTGCCGCAGCTGATCGTATTCTTCTGTGCACAGGATCAGTTCGTTGAAGGTATCTCCGCAGGTGCCGTCAAGGGCTAATGCGCCATAAGAACATCTGACCAAGACCAACACCCCCTGTGCTGCTCCCAACGGATGGCACAGGGGGTGTTTTGGTTGATACATCATTTCGTCTGCTTCTTGCGGTACTGCAAAGGACTGATATCCATCACCTCGCGGAACACGCGGCGGAAGTGGGCTGCGCTGGCAAAGCCGGTCTGCTCGGCAATAGCGCTGATGGAAAGCTCGGTGGTCTCCAGCAATTTCTGCGCTGCCTCGATGCGGCGGTTGTTCAGGTAGTCCACGATGGACTGCCCGGTCACCCGCCGGAACAGGCGGCTGAGATAGTAGGGGGAAAGGTAGAACCGCGCCGCCACCTCGGTAAGAGAGAACTTTTGCCGGTAGTTGGCGGCAAGGTAGGCACACACCTGCTCAATGGTCTCGTTGCGGGGGCGCGCCACAGCGCTGCTCTCGGCAAGACACTCCTGCTCTACATAGTGCAGGATGAGCAGTAGGTACAGCCCGCCGGGGTAGTCCTGCTCCGGCATGGCAGAGTGCATCATCTCCAGCAGGGTGCGCAGGCGGCGGGTCCACAGCACCGGGCCGTACAGCACCGTCACCTTGCCTGGCAAAAACAGCCGGGCAAAATCCTGCTGGGCGGCGCTGCGCAGCTCGTGCAGGGCGCTGAGCGGGAACCGGCAGCCCACCAGTTCCGGTACGGCTGCACCGGCGGCAGAGAGCACCGCGTCCCCCGCGCCCAGCAGCAGCGCACTGCCGGGGTTTACCAGCAGATCGTTTTCCCCCATTTGCAGGGTGCAGCTGCCCTCGCTTACCAGCAGAAAGGTGCCCATCTCCTCGTCTGCCGTCAGCTCCAGCTTGCCGCCGGTCAGCCGTACGGTGTCTGCCTTTACCTTTGCGTTGATCTTTTCCCGTTCCGCTCTCATTTTGCGCATCCTTTCCGGAAACAGCCCTTCCGATAGCCGGGAGAGCACTTTTCCTCATGATACCACGTCTGCCCCGTGGGGGCAAGACAAACTCACAGGAGGTTATTTCGCATGAATCTGACCCTGATCCGTTCCATGACCCGCAGTGCCGTTTTCGAACTGGAAAACGAGCTGTGCTACCGTCCGGCACATCCCTTTACCGTTGCCCTGAACGGCAAGACGGTATACGAGGCCTGCAACACCAACGTGTTCTCCCTGTTCTCCCTGCTGCCCTGCACCGCCTATACGGTGGAGGTGCAGGCCGAGGGCGAGACCCTGAAGCTGGATTTCACTACCGAGGCCGAGACCTTCTTCGTGGATGCTTCCCGCTACGGTCTGGTGGCTGACGGCGAGACCGACAACACTGTGCGGCTGCAGGCGGCGCTGTCCACCTGCCCCAAGGGCGGCACGGTGTATGTGCCCGCCGGCCGTTACCGCACCGCCAGCCTGTTTATGAAGAGCAACACCACCCTGTATCTGGAAAAGGACGCGGTGTTGCTGGGCGATAACGACCGCACCCATTACCCCATCCTGCCCGGTGTGCTGCCCAGCGAGAACGAGGTGGACGAGTACTACCTGACCGGCTGGGAGGGCAACCCGCTGGACAGCTTTGCAGGCCTTTTGAACATCACGCAGGTGCATGACGTGGTGGTGACCGGTGAGGGCACGCTGGACTGCGACGCTGAAAACGGCGACTGGTGGGTGAACCCCAAGGTCAAGCGCATTGCATGGCGTCCCCGGGCCGTGGCTGCGGTGGACAGCGAGAACGTCTGCCTGCACGGCATCACGGTGCAGAACAGCTATTCGTGGACCATCCACCCCATCTTTGTCAAGCACCTCGACCTGCTCAGCTTCAACATCAACAACCCCTACAACGCCCCCAACACGGACGGCATCGACCCCGAGAGCTGCGAGTATATCCGCATTATCGGCATGAACATCCATGTGGGCGACGACTGCATCGCCATGAAGGCCAGCAAGGTCTTTCTGGGCATGAAGCTGAAGCGCAGCTGTGAGCACACCGTCATCCGCAACTGCCTGCTGGACAAGGGCCACGGCGGCATCGTCATCGGCAGCGAGATGAGCGGCGGCGTCAAGGACATGGTGGTGACCCAGTGCCTGATGGACCACACCGACCGCGGTCTGCGTGTCAAGACCCGCCGGGGCCGCGGCAACACTGCCGTCATCGACGGGCTGGTGTTCCGCAACGTGGAGATGCGGGGCGTCAAGGCACCCTTTGTCATCAATATGTTTTACTTCTGCGACCCGGACGGCCACGGCCCCTATGTACAGTGCCGCGAGCCGCTGCCGGTGGACGAGTACACCCCCAAGCTGGGCAGCCTGACCATGGAGAACATCGTGGCTACCGATGCCCAGTTCGCAGGCTGCTACTTCGACGGCCTGCCGGAGCAGCCCATCGAGCGGGTGACCATGCGGGATGTGAGCATCACCTTCGACCCCAACGCCAAGGAGGGACAGGCTGCCATGGCCGACAACCGTCCGCTGGTGAAAAAGCTGGCCATCTATGCCGAGAACGTCAAGGAGATCGACCTGCACAACGTGAAGATCGAGGGCTACGAGGGCGAGCGGCTGCACTTTGCCAACGTAGGACATTTTGAGGAGGACTGACCCATGACCCATGAAGAGATCCTGTCCATGCTGGGCGACTATGTGGACTACCTGATCGCCAATTCCAGCGCCGAGGCACCGATGTGGAACATCGAGAAGGTGCGCAGCGGCAAGCCCAACAAGTGGAACTACATCGACGGCTGCATGATCACCGCCTGCCTGAGCCTGTACAAGACCACCGGCGACGAGAAGTATCTGGAGTTTTCCAAGGAGTTTATCGACTACTTTGTGCAGCCGGACGGCTCCATCAAGACCTACGACCCCAAGGAGTATAATCTGGACAACGTGAATCAGGGCAAGAACCTGTTCATTCTGTATGATATCTACGGGGACGAGAAGTACCGCAAGGCCATCGACACCATCCGCAGCCAGCTGCTCACCCAGCCCCGCACCAAGGAGGGCAACTTCTGGCACAAGGACATCTACCCGTGGCAGGTGTGGCTGGACGGCACCTATATGGCGCAGCCCTTCTACATGGAGTACGAGACCCGCTTTAACAAGATGCAGGGCTGTATCGACAGCTACAAGCAGTTCATGAACATCAAAAAGCATATGCGGGACGAAAAGACCGGCCTGTACTACCACGGCTACGACGAGAGCCGCCAGATGTACTGGGCAGACCCCGAGACCGGCTGCAGCCCCAACTTCTGGCTGCGCGCCATGGGCTGGTTCCTTGTGGCAATGGTGGACGTGCTGGAGCGCATGGACGAGCAGCTGTACAACGAGTACCGCGGCATCATGGCCATGCTCAAGCAGGCTGTGGAGGATATGCACAAGTTCCAGGACGAGCAGACCGGAATGTTCTGGCAGGTCATCGACCACCCGGAGGCCGAGGGCAACTATCTGGAGACCAGCGGCACCGCTCTGTTCACCTACGCGGTACTCAAGGGCGTGCGTCTGGGCTACCTGCCCAAACGCATGGCTGCATGGGCGGAGAAGGCTTTCTACGGCACCTGCGACCGGTACCTGTCCAAGAACCCGGACGGCAGCTTGCAGCTGGACGGCATCTGCCTTGTGGCAGGTCTGGGCGGCAAGGATCACCGTGACGGCTCTCTGGCCTACTACTTCAGCGAGCCGGTGGTCTGCAACGATGCTAAGGGCGTAGGCCCGCTGGTGCTGGCCTATACCGAAATGATCGCACGGAAGTAACCCAAAACGGGATACAGCAAGGCTGAGCAGCTGCAAAAAAGCGGCTGCTCAGCCTTTTTGCGTGTCTTTTTTGTCCCCTTGCATAAACCGCCCGCCGCTGTCCCACACTAAGCCCAGAAAAAGACCCCGTACACAAAACGAACAGATGGGAGTAACAAGCATGGAGCAGATCAAAAAATTTCTGCACGGCAAGGGCTTTGCCCTGCTGCTGACTGCAAGCCTGCTGGCTGCGGCTGCGGCAGGGGTGTGGGCGGTGCGCGCCCTGCGGGCAGAACTGCAAAAAAGTCTGGACGTGCCGGACGCCCCCGGCACCACCCAACAGACCACCCCGGAAACAGAACCGGACTGGGACGCACAGGAGGATACCACATGGCAGCAGCCCGTGACCGACGTTGCAAACAGCAAGGCAGATGTGCCGCAGCAGGAGCGCTCTGGTGCATCCTCTGGTGCGCAGTCTGGCTCTGGTTCGCTGCGCGAACCCTCGGCACTGCAAGGCGCATCCTCGCCTGCCAGCAGTTCGGCACAGCCTGCCGCCGCGCCCTCTATGCCGGGGCGCGTGCTCAACGCCTTCAGCGGCGATGAGCTGGTGTATAACAAGACCCTTGGGGACTGGCGCACCCACAACGGCGTGGACTACGCCTGCACGCAGGGCGCTGCGGTAGCAGCACCCGTGGCGGGCAAGGTGGTGTCTGCCGGGGCAGAGGGCAACTGGGGCACCGTGGTGGTGCTGGAAGATGCCGCCGGCCGCAGTTGGCGGCTGTGCGGCATGGCAGACCCTGCCGTAAAGGCCGGGGAGACCGTGACCGCCGGGCAGAAGCTGGGCACGGTGGGCACTGTCGGCTGCGAGTGCGCCGAGGAAAGCCACATCCATGTGGAGGTAAAGCAGGGCGAAAGCTACCTCGACCCGGCAAAGCTGTCGGAGTAAGCAAACCAAAAAAGGGGCTGCAATAGCGGCTCCTTTTTTGCTGCGTCAGGCGGTACGGCGCGTTTGCAGCAGCCAGAGAACCAGCGCCGAAAGCACCCCGGCTGCCAGCAGTACATCTGCCGGGTGCGCAGCCCAGTGCTGGAAGGCACTGCCATAGGCTGCCTGTCCGATGGGCTGGGTCAGGCAGGCCAGCACAGAGAGGCAGGCTGTCGTCTTGCCCAGCTGTGCCTGCGGCACTAACACTTGCAGCTGCGCAAAGAACCACACATTGAACAGCGCCGCCACGGCCATAAACATGGCCCCCAGCACCAGAATGCTGCCGAATTGCAGCGCGGGCACCCGGAGGACAAGACCCAGTGCGGCGCACACGCCGCTGAGCGCCAGCAAAAGAGGTGTGCCGCTGCGGATGGGATGACGGACAAAGACGGTTCCGGCCAGCACGCCGCCCAGAATGCCGCCCGCGCTCAGCGCCGCCTGCACAAGGCCGAGGGAGGCATCACTTTTCTGCAAAGTCTGTACCACCAGCACCGGGACACCTACGGTGAGAGCCGGGACTTCCAGCAGGTTTACAGCCGCCATGGCGGCAGCTAACCGCAGCACCGCAGCCTGCCCGGTGAGGAACTGCGCACTTTCCCGCAGGTCGGTCCACAGAGAACGGACGGAGAGCCTTGTGTCCGATGGGACATCCTGTGGGATGCACAGGCACAGCTCTATTCCGGCGGAAAGTGCAAAGCAGCTGCCGCAGAGCGCCAGCAGACCCCGGATGCCGAAGTGCTCCAGCAGAACAGCACCCAGCAAGGGGCCGAGAAGTTCGTCCACGGTATCCACCAGCTGGATGACCGCGTTGCCGCGCAGCAGCTGGGTGCCGTTCAGCAGCAGGGGCAGGCAGGCGCGTACCACGGGCTGGTAAAGCCCCTGAATGGCGTACAGACTGCCCAGCACGGTCAGGACCAGCGGAAGCAGGGGCAGATGCGGCAGTCCGGCAGCGGCTGCAGCCGCAATACCGGTGGTCACCAGATCCAGCAGTGCCATCAGGCGGGCTTTACGGCAGCGGTCTGCCAGCGCGCCGCCGGTCAGCATTCCGACCAGAGCAGGCAACATAGCAAGAGCGGTGATGCCGCCGTACAGCGCAGCGGAACCGGTCTGCCGCAGCAGATACAGCGGCAGCGCAAACCGCAGGGCGGCATTGCCGAACAGGGAGATGATCTGCCCGAGGACGATGAGGAAAAATGTGTTCATGGGAACCTCCTGTTTTTAAATACAGACCATTGGTCTGTAAAGGCACACAAAAAAGGGCGGAGCGTTCCGCCCGGAAAATTCAGCCCTTGACCGGTGTGCACAGCTGCACCAGCTGTTCGGCCTGTGCATCCGTCAAAAGATCCAGCCCAAGTGCATGGGTCATCTGCTGAAACACGAGGTTCCGCGCCCGCTGCTCGGTCGGCGTGGTGGGGCGCGTCTGGGGAGAAAGCCAGATGTCTGCCAGCACGAACAGCGCTTCGGCCAGTGCATTGGCATCGGCAGTGTGGATGGAGCCGTCCGCCATGCCCTGCCGGATCATGGGTGCAATACACTCCGGGGCTAAATGTGCTTCAATGTTGGTCAGCTCCATGGCAAGGAACTGCGGGTTGCTGCACAGGTGCGGCAAGGTCTGCGCGATCTGCTGCTGCCGCTGCCCGGCAAAGGATGCTGCAAACACCGCCTGCAGCTTCTGCAGCCCGGTCAGAGCTGGGTTGTCCCGGATATGGCGCAGCGGCTCCCACATTTGGTCGCCCAGACGGTCACCGACGCGCTGCGCGATCTCCTCCTTGGAGCGGAAATGATGGTACACCGCCCCTTTGGAAAGCTTTGTGGCATCGATGATGTCCTGCAGGGTGGTATTCTGGTAGCCCTTCTGGAGGAAGAGCAGGGCGGCGGCGTCCAGGATCTTTTCCACAGTCTGTTCCGGGTATTTGTTGCGCGGCATGGCAGATGCTCCTTCTTTACAAACTAATGGTCTGTAAAAAGAATACAGCGGCCCGGCGGCTTTGTCAAGAGGGTGTGAAACCGAAAATCCATTCATTTCCTGCGGCGCTGCATTGCTTTTGCGCGTTGTTTCTGGTATGATACAATAGAATCAACAGGCGATTTTGGGAGGATGACAGATGGCAAGGGTTTTGATCGTGGGAGCCGGGGCAGCCGGACTGATGGCGGCGGGTGCTGCCGTGCGGCAGGGACATCAGGTGACGGTGCTGGAGCATACCGAGAAGCCCGGGCAGAAGATCCTTGTTACCGGCAAGGGGCGCTGCAATGTGACCAACGACTGCCCGGCAGAAGAGTTTTTGCGCCATGTGCGCACGAACCCGCGCTTTTTGTACTCCTCGCTGGGGGCGTTCCCCCCGGCAAAGACCATGGAACTGTTCGAAGGTCTTGGTGTGGAGCTGAAGGTGGAGCGCGGCCGCCGGGTGTTCCCGGTATCGGATAAGGCCGAGGAGATCCGGCAGGCGCTGTTGCGCTATGCGCAGGACGCCGACATCGTCTATGACGGCGCAAAAAAGCTGCTGCTGGAGGACATCGTGCCGGAGGCAGAGCCTGCCCCGGCTGCAGCGGAAAACCCGCGCCACCCCAAAAAGAAAAAGGCGGGCCCGGCGCTGCGCTGCGTGGGCGTGCGGGGCACTTCCGGCAGGGAGTACCGGGCGGACGCCGTGTTGGTGGCCACCGGCGGCGTGAGCTACCCCACCACCGGCTCTACCGGTGACGGCTATAAGCTGGCGCAGCAGGCAGGACACACCCTTGTGGAGCCGGTGCCAAGTCTGGTCAGCCTTGTCAGCCGGGACCCGGACTGCAAAAAGATGATGGGGCTTGCGCTGAAAAACGTCACCCTGACCCTGCTGGAGGACGGCAAGGCTATCTTTGACGAGCAGGGCGAGATGCTGTTTACCCACTTTGGTATCAGCGGGCCGCTGACCCTGAGCGCGTCCAGCCATCTGGGGGATATGAAAAAGCACAGATACATCGCGGAGATCGACCTGAAGCCCGCCCTGAGCGAGGAGCAGCTGTACGACCGCATCACCCGGGACTTTGCACTGCTGGCAAACCACGCAGCGCAGGGCGCGCTGGTCAAGCTGCTGCCTTCCAGCATGCAGCCGGTGATGGTGGCGCGCTGGGGCATCGACCCCGCCACCAAGGCAAACCAGATCACCCGGGAGCAGAAGCGGGAGCTGGTGCAGCTGGTCAAGCACTGGCAGGTGTCCATTGACGCCCGGGGCGACCTTGCCCACGCAGTGATCACCAGCGGCGGCGTTTCGGTGCGGGAGGTAGACCCCAAGACCATGCAGAGCAAAAAGGCGCTGGGGCTGTACTTTGCGGGCGAGGTACTGGACGTGGACGCCTACACCGGCGGCTATAATCTGCAAATTGCTTTCTGCACCGCACAAAGCTTTGCGAATAATCTGTAAAAAAGCAGTGCAGTCCATTCCTGTGTACTATATATAATAAGGAGAACATATTATGGTATCTGTTGCAATTGATGGGCCTGCGGGTGCAGGCAAATCCACTCTGGCGCGCCGTCTGGCGGCAGAGCTGGGCTATATCTATGTGGACACCGGTGCAATGTACCGCGCCATCGGCCTGTACGCCCTGCGCGCGGGCAAGGACCCCAAGGACAACGCAGCGGTGGACGCTCTGCTGCCGGAAATCGAGCTGCGACTGGCTTCCATTGCGGGCGAGCAGCACATCTACTTAAAGGATGAGGACGTGAGCGCTGCCATCCGCACCGAAGCCGCGGGCATGGCAGCCTCTGCCGTGGGCGCAAACCCCGCGGTGCGGGCATTTCTGCTGGACTTACAGCGCAGCATGGCAAAAAAGCAGGATGTGCTGATGGATGGCCGGGATATCGGCACGGTGGTGCTGCCGGACGCTACGGTGAAGATCTTCCTGACCGCCAGCCCGGAGGCACGCGCCACCCGCCGCTGGAAGGAGTATCAGGTCAAGGGCATCGACACCCCCTATGAGGAAGTGCTGGCAGACGTGAAGCAGCGGGACTATCAGGACACCCACCGCGCCGCCGCCCCGCTGAAGCAGGCAGAGGACGCCGTGCTGCTGGACACCTCGGAGCTGGATTTTGAGCAGAGCCTTGACGCTATGAAGCAGATCATTGCCCAAAAGATCGGCTGATAAAACAAACAGGACAGGAATAGAAAATGGTACTATATTATATTCTGGTGCCCCTTGCGTGGCTTGTGTGGCACATCGGTTTCCGCATCCGGGTGGAGGGGCGCGAAAACCTGAAAAAGGTGCAGACGAAGGGCTGCATCCTTGCACCTACCCATGTGTCTGCCATCGACCCGGTGTTCATCGTCGTCACCCGGTGGGGCAGGCGGATGGTGGTGTTCGCCAAAAGGGAACTGTTCGAGATCAACGCCTTTCTGACCTGGTTCTTCCGCTGCTGCGGCGGCGTGTGCGTCCGCGGCACCAAGGACGAGATGGCGGTCATCTCCCAGACGGTGGAGGCCTGCAAGCAGGGCAAGACCCTGCTCATCTTCCCGGAGGGCACCCGCGAAAAGGAGGGCAAGCTTCTGCCCCCCAAGAGCGGCCTGTTCGTTATTGCCGCCGAGGCAGGGGTGGACGTTGTGCCCTGCCGCATCCTGTACGACACTCCGGACGGGAAGATGCACCTGTTCTGCAAGGTGCGGGTGATCTACGGCGAGCCGATGCCCGCAGCGCAGTTTGCCATGGAGGGCCGCCGGGACACCAAAAAGCTCCGCGCCAACAAGCAGGCGCTGCTGGAAGCATGGGAAAAGATGGGGGCGTAAAAATGGAGATCCGTTTGGCAAAAACGGCGGGGTTCTGCTTTGGCGTGAACCGTGCCGTGGAACTGACCTACGGCCTGCTGGCAGAGGGGCATAAGGTGGCAACGCTGGGCCCGCTGATCCACAACCCGCAGGCGGTGGAGGATATGCGGCGCAAGGGTGCACAGGTGGTAAACAACGTGCAGGATGTGCCTGCCGGGTGCGAGGTGGTCATCCGCAGCCACGGGGTACCCCGCAGCGTTTACGATGAGCTGGAGGCAAACGGCATCCCCTACCACGATGCCACCTGCCCCTTTGTGCAGAAGATCCAGCGCATTGCCGCACAGGCCGAAAAAGAGGGTGCGGTGCTGCTGGTGGCGGGGGATAAGACCCACCCGGAGGTGCAGGGCATTGTGGGACACACCCGGGGCGAGGTGTTCGTTTTTGCCGATTTAGCCGAGTTAAAGGCGTGGAAAGGCCCTTCTGACCCCCAAAAACCCCTTTTTGCAGTTGCACAGACCACATTTCAGGTAACAAAATGGAAAGAAAGTTCGGAGTTTCTCAAAAAAGCCTATACAAACGCCCGAATTTTTGATACAATATGTAATGCGACGTGGGCGAGGCAACAGGAAGCGGAAGACCTCAGCCAAAAATGCGACATCATTGTTGTCATTGGCGGTCATCATTCTTCCAATACCCAAAAGCTGGTACAGGTCGCCGCAAAACACACGCGTGCCGTAACGGTCGAAACAGCGAGCGAACTTCGGCCGGAATGGTTTGCAGATGTTAAAGTGGCGGGCGTGACAGCCGGGGCTTCAACGCCATCGTCTATTATTGAGGAGGTACTTAACAGTATGAGCGCAGAAATCAATGACAACATGAGCTTTGAGGAGATGCTGAACGCATCCGAAGAAAAGCGAGTTCATGCAGGCAGTATTGTGAAAGGAATCGTGACCAGCATCTCTGCCAACGAGATCCAGGTGGATATCGGTGCGAAGCAGACCGGCTTTGTCAAGCTGAGCGAGCTGACCGATGATTCCTCCGCCAAGGTCGAAGACCTGGTGAAGGTTGGCGATGAGCTGGACCTCATCGTCGAGAAGGTTATGGATCAGGATGGCGTCATCCAGCTCTCCCGCAAGAAGCTCGCATCCCGCAAGGGCATGGAAGAGATTGCCAAGGCAGCAGAATCCGGTGAAGTCGTCGAGGGCGATGTTACCGAGTTCAATAAGGGCGGCGTTGTCGTCAACGTCAAGGGCGTCAAGGTGTTCGTTCCCCGTTCTCAGGCCACTATGCGCCGCGACGAGGACTACACTGCTCTGGTCGGCCAGCACGTTCAGCTGGTCGTCACCGAGTGCTCTGGCCGCAAGATCGTGGGCAGCATCAACAAGGTGACCGCTGAGCAGAACAAGGCAAAGCGCGAGGAGTTCTGGGCAAACGTTGAGGTGGGCAAGACCTACACCGGCGTTGTCAAGAGCCTGACCTCTTATGGTGCATTCGTTGACATCGGTGGTGTCGATGGCCTGTGCCACATCAGCGAGCTGAGCTGGAACCGCATCAAGCACCCCTCCGAGGTCGTCTCCGTTGGTGACACCATCGAAGTGTATGTCAAGGATATCGACACCGAGAACCACAAGGTCTCTCTGGGCTACAAGAAGGCCGAGGACAACCCTTGGGAGCAGCTGAAGAACAACTACCCCATCGGCAGCACCTTCCATGCTCCGGTCGTTTCTCTGACCAAGTTTGGTGCATTCGTCCGCATCCTGCCGGGTGTTGACGGTCTGGTCCACATCAGCGAGATCAGCAATGACCGCGTTGAGAAGGTCTCTGACGCACTGAAGGTCGGCGATATGGTCGATGTGAAGCTGCTGGATGTTGACTTCGACAAGAAGCGCATCAGCCTGTCCATGAAGGCTCTGCTGAACGACGACGCTGAGTAATCAGCCCTTCGTGCAAAAGCATAGCTTCTGACACAATGCGATCTGCAGCCCCGTTGCCGGGAAAACGGCGGCGGGGCTGTTTTTGTTAACAAAGCCATGATAAAGTTTTTCAAAAAGCACTGGGAAGTGCTCAGTTACCTGATCTTTGGCGTGCTGACCACCCTGCTGAATATTGTGTTGTACGCGCTGTTCAGCCGGCTGTTCGGCTATACTGCCGCCAACAGCTGGGGCAATGTGCTGGATAACGCCTTGTGCATCCTGTTTGCCTACTGCACCAACCGCGCGTTCGTGTTCCACAGCAAGACCACCGGCAAAGCCATGGCCAAGGAGTTCGGTACCTTTGTCACCTGCCGTCTGGGCACCATGGTGCTGGATGCCGTGATCATGATGGTGGGGGGCAACCTTTTTGCCGCACAGGGGGCGGCGCTGGTGGACACCGCCATGCAGGGTCTGCTGGGCGCCGTGGCGGGCTGGCTGGGGCCGGATACTACCCTCTACATGGCAAACAGCTTTGCCGGGAGCCATGCCGCCGTGGCAGATGGCTCCGCTGCCATTGCCGTCATCGGCGGGGCGGACGGCCCCACAGCCATCTTCGTCACCAGCGCCTACGATGCTCAGGCAATGTGGGGCCTTGCCGTGAAGGTCTTTTCCAATGTACTGGTGATCTTGCTGAACTATGTGTTCAGCAAGCTGATCATCTTTAAAAATCGTAAGTGAGATATTTTCTCCGCCGCAGGCGGAGAAAATATCCAATATAATTTAGGAGGTACGGTATTATGAAACGTGGTCTGAAAGGGTTTGCATTCCTGGTCTCTGGTCTGGTGCTGGGCATTATTGGTGCAACGGCATCGGTGACTGCGATTGCACTGAGCGCTGTGGGCATGGCAAAGGTGCGCCGTGCCAGCAAGTAAAATAACGGAGGAACGAGCATGAACCGCGAAGAGATCCTGTCCCATGTCGATCATACCCTGCTGAAACCGGAGGCCACTTGGCCCCAGATCCAGCAGCTGTGTGACGAAGCCATTGCAAACCACACCGCATCCGTCTGCATCAACACCTGCTACGTCAAGCAGGCTGTGGAGTATATGGCAGGCCGCATCCCCGTGTGCTGCGTGGTGGGCTTCCCTCTGGGTGCCATGGACACTGCCAGCAAGGCCTTTGAGGCCAAGACTGCCATCGCCAACGGCGCAGCCGAGGTGGATATGGTCATCAACATCGGCCGCCTGAAGAACAAGGAGTACGATGCCGTCCGCGAGGACATCCGTGCCGTGAAGCAGGCTGTGGGCGATAAGATTCTGAAGGTCATCATCGAGACCTGTCTGCTGACCGAGGAAGAGAAGGAAAAGATGTGCGACATCGTCTGCGAGGCCGGTGCCGACTACATCAAGACCAGCACTGGCTTCTCTACCGCAGGTGCCAACTTCCATGATGTGGAGCTGATGGTCAAGGGCGTGCGTGGCCGCTGCAAGGTCAAGGCTGCCGGCGGCATTTCCACCGTGGAGGATATGGAGACTTTCCTTGCACTGGGCGCTGACCGTCTGGGCACCTCCCGCGCTGTCAAGATCTTGAACGGCGAGCAGGCAAAGGGCTATTAAGTTTTCTGCAAAAAATGTATTTCGGCAAAGCTCTGGGCTTGGCTGAACTGCAAAGGATGATTTCTCAAGGGCTGCTGCACAAATTGCCGTGCAGCGGCCTTTTTTGCGTCCAAGCCTTGCAAGCAGGGTGCAGCAGGGTGTATAATAAAATAGATACTGTATAAAACAGGAGGCTGCCCGCTTTATGGGGTAAGGCGGGCAGAGGAGGAAATGCAATGAATATACCCGAGATCCTTGTGGCCAATGGCACAGGGGCGGTGCTGGTAAGCTTTCTGCTTTTATTGCGGGTGCGCGGCGAGAGTAAAAACAGCGTGGGAACAGAGCTGTTTTGCCGGATTCTGGTGGTGACGCTGCTGGCACAGGCAACAGAGACGATCAGCTTTCTGCTGGACGGCGTGCCCGGCGCGGCAAGCCGGTTCTGGCTGTACCTGACCAATACCGTCTGCACCGGCGCTACCGTGTGCGTGGGCTATGCGTGGTGTTTGTATGTGGACTTCCGGGTCTACCGCAGCATTGGACGCCTGCGCAGAAGGCATCTGCTGCTGGGCGCGCCGCTGCTGGCGCTTTTGGTGCTGCTGGTGGCAAACCTTTTTGGCACGGGGTGGATTTTTTCCATTTCGGCGGACAACGCTTACCATCGGGGCCCGCTGAATATTTTGCTGTATCTGCTGCTGTTTGGCTATTATGCCGAGAGCGTGTGGCAGGTGCATAAGGCCAGACGTGATGGCGTTACGGTGGAATTTTTTCCGGTGTACTACTTCGTGGTCACCTGTGCGGTGGGCACGCTGCTGCAGGGCGCATTCTACGGCATGGCCTTTGGCTGGCTTTCGGTAGCCATCGCTTTTGTGCTTGTGGACAGCCAGACCCGCAGCCTGCGCGGCTATACCGATGAGTTGTCCGGCCTGTTTGGGCGCAAGTACATGAACTACTGTCTGGACCGCATCCACGCCACGCAGGAGAAGGACGTTTACGGCATCATGATGGACGTGAACTGCTTCAAGGAGATCAACGACACCTACGGTCACGCCGAGGGCGACCGCGCCATTCAGGAGATCGGGCACATCCTGTCCGGGGCGCTGGTGGCAAACTCGGTAGCCATCCGCATGAGCGGCGATGAGTTCATGGTGCTGATCCGTCACGGCTCGGAGGAGCTTCTGAATAAGACCTGCGCCGCCATCGAGCGGCGGGTGCAGCACTATAACGAAACCGCTCCGGCGGGCAGCTTTCAGCTGTCCTTCTCCACCGGTGTGGCAAAGTACGAGGGCGGCAGCGTGGAGAAGTTTCTGGTGGAGCTGGATCAGCGGATGTATGCGGAAAAGCGCGCTTTCCACGCCGCCCGGGATGGCCATGCCGCACCGGAGCAGGGAAATGCTCCATCAATTTAAAAGGAATGTCTAAAATAAGTGCGACTTATCTTGACAATCTGACGCTGCAATGATAGAATATGTGGCGTACCAATTGAATACCGACTTATCAAGAGCGGCTGAGGGGACAGGCCCTGTGAAGCCCGACAACCTGCGCGAGAGCGTAAGGTGCCAAATCCTGCGGGAAACCGGAAGATAAGAGTGCAACGCTCAGAGCTTTCGGCTCTGGGCGCTTTTATTTTTCAGAACAAACTTGATGGAATGGTAAATACACGCAACTGCAACATTTAGGAGGCAAAAAATGGCTAGACACCTGTTTACTTCGGAGTCCGTCACCGAGGGACATCCCGACAAGATCTGCGACCAGATCTCTGATGCAATTCTGGACGAGATCCTGACCCACGACCCCAATGCCCGCGTGGCCTGCGAGACCTGCGCATCCACCGGCCTTGTGCACATCATGGGCGAGATCACCACCAACTGCTATGTGGACTTTCAGAAGGTCGTCCGCGAGGTGGTGGCGGATATCGGCTACACCCGCGCAAAGTTCGGCTTTGACGCCGACACCTGCGCCGTCATCTCCAACATTGACGGCCAGAGCCCCGATATTGCACTGGGCACCAACGATCAGGTGGGCGGTGCAGGCGATCAGGGCATGATGTTCGGTTATGCCTGCGACGAGACCCCCGAGCTGATGCCCATGCCCATCAGCCTTGCCCACAAGCTGGCAAAGCGCCTGACCGAAGTGCGCAAGAGCGGCGAGATGGACTACCTGCGCCCGGACGGCAAGAGTCAGGTGACCGTGGAGTACGACGAGAACAACAAGCCCGTGCGCGTGGACGCCGTGGTCATCTCCAGCCAGCACAGCGAGAGTGTGAGCATGGAGCAGCTGCGGGCAGACGTGATGGAAAAGGTCATCAAGGCCACCATCCCCGCTGAGCTGCTGGACGAGAACACCAAGTACTACATCAACCCCACCGGCCGCTTTGTTGTGGGCGGCCCGCAGGGCGATACCGGCCTGACCGGCCGTAAGATCATCGTGGACACCTACGGCGGCTATGCACGCCACGGCGGCGGCGCTTTCTCCGGCAAGGACCCCAGCAAGGTGGACCGCAGCGCAGCCTACGCTACCCGCTGGGTGGCAAAGAACATCGTGGCTGCGGGTCTGGCAAAGCAGTGCGAGGTACAGGTGGCCTATGCCATCGGCGTGGCAAAGCCTGTGTCCATCATGGTGGATACCTTCGGCACCGGCACCGTGGCAGACGAGAAGATCGAGCAGGCTGTGGAGAAGGTGTTTGACCTGACCCCCGCCGCCATCATCCGTGACCTCGACCTGCGTAAGCCCATCTACCGCCAGCTGGCCGCCTACGGCCACATGGGCCGCGAGGATCTGGGCGTGAAGTGGGAGAACACCGACCGCGTGGATGCTTTGAAGGCTGCCGTTGCTGCCCTGTAAAAAGCGTTTTACCCTGATAGAAGGTAAGTGAAGAGAAGAGCCGCTGCACCCGACCGTGCAGCGGCTCTTTTGCATCACAGGGAAAAGAAAATGGTACGGTAAAAAGTATTACTTTCCCTCAAAAATCAGATAAACTTTGCGAAACGGTAAAGATTTGGTCGCGTTTTTGTAAGAAACTCACATTCTCTTGAAGGAAAAGGAAAAACAGCTGTGCAAGGCGCAGAAAATCGATACATGAAACAAATTGATATGGAACAATCGACAAAATGTGATAAAATAAAACTAGATATGCGCACTTGTGTGCATGGTACGGATGGTAAACAGCAATAAGGAGTTATGTGACTATGTCTATTGAAATTTCCCCTAAGTCCTTCTTTGAGCAGCCCAGTGTGGCGGATATGCGGCTGATCGCCTGCCCCGGTGCCGAGGAGCTGACCGGCCTGATCGACAAGCACCTTGTCCGTTGGGCAAAGGCTGCCGGAATTGAAAAAGACACCTTCATTATTTCCTGCGACTGCCCCCGCTTCCAGAGCGGCGACGCCAAGGGTCTGGTCAAGGAGTCTGTCCGCGGCGACGATATCTTTATCGTGGTGGACCCGGGCAATTACAGCGTCACCTACAAGCTGTTCAACTACGAGAACCACATGTCCCCGGACGACCACTTTGCAAACCTGAAGCGTCTGATCCAGGCTGTGGCCGGTAAGGCACACCGCGTTTCCGTCATCATGCCCAGCCTGTACGGTGGCCGTCAGCACCGCCGCGTGGTGCGCGAGAGCCTGGACTGCGCTGTGGCCCTGCAGGAGCTGCAGACCATGGGCGTGCGCAACATCATCACCTTTGACGCACATGACCCCCGCGTGCAGAACGCAGTGCCCCTGATGAGCTTTGATAACGCCATGCCCACCTATCAGGTGCTCAAGAGCCTGCTGAAGAAGGATCCCACCCTGTCCTTCGATAAGGAGAAGTTCACCGTGGTCAGCCCGGACGAGGGCGCTATGAACCGCAATATGTACTTCTCCAGCGTGCTGGGCTGCAACTTGGGTATGTTCTACAAGCGCCGCGACTACACCCGCGTGGTGAACGGTCGCAACCCCATCGTTGCCCATGAGTATCTGGGCGAGAGCGTGGAGGGCAAGACCGTCTTTATCGCGGACGATATCATTGCTTCCGGCGAGAGTATGCTGGAGGTTGCCAGCAACCTGAAGGAGCGCGGTGCTACCAACATCATTGCCAACGCCACCTTCCCCCTGTTCACCAGCGGTCTGGAGAAGTTCGACAAGGCTGTGGCAGACGGCACCCTGACCTACGTTGTGGGCACCAACCTGACCTACCGTATGCCCGAGCTGCTGACCCGCGACTGGTATGTGGACGTGGATGTTTCCAAGTACGCCGCCTACTTTGTGGTGGCCCTGAACCACGATATGTCCGTTTCCAGCATCATCGACCCTCTGAAGAAGATCGAGAATCTGCTGGCAAACCGCAAGTAAGAAGCTGTTCCAAAGCCCCTGCACCCTGCGTGCAGGGGCTTTTTTGTGTGGTACGGCTGGAACGCCCTCAGGGAGGGAGCGAACCCTCTCCGTCTTTGCTTCGCAAATCCACCTCCCCCGAAGGGGGGAGGTTTTGCTCTACTTACCGGAAGATGCCGAAAAGCTCCCCCTTCGGGGGAGCTGGCAAGCCCGACAGGGCTTGACTGAGAGGGTTCTCCCCGGCAGGGGCTGAGTGTTCAAAAGTCCCTATGATACACAGGGGGTTTTGAACATTAAAGAAATAGTGCGCAGAAAAGCGCAGCTTTCGGCGGCTTTTCAGCCTTGAGAGAAAATAAATAACGGATATACGTTATATCTCTAAGTGTTCAAAAGTCGGAGGGGTTTTGAACAACTAGAAACGCTAACCGAACAAAAACGGTGGTTTTTGCCCTAGTTGTTCATCTTGAACAACTAGGAATAAGCATAGATACGTTGAAAAGTTCTAGCTGTTCAAAAGTCCATAGTAGTAATAGAGTTATATAAAGGGGTTTTGAACATTCAGAAGCCCTGCGGCGCATCGGGCAGCGGTCTGTCACCGCCCTTTTACATTTTATGGTGTTGTCTGTTAAGTTTTTGAAAATTCGTGCCGGGGGCTTTGCAAAACCCGGTGGGTTTATGCTATATTTAAGTTGAAATACTTTGCATTCTGACAGAAAGGGAAAACGCCATGGAGCATTTTGTGGAGTTTGAAGATGTCTGTAAATATTACCAGACCGGCAGTGTGAAAATCGCTGCTGCAGACCACCTGAATTTCTATGTGGACAAGGGCGAGTTCTGCATCATCGTGGGGCCCTCCGGCGCGGGCAAGACCACCCTGCTGAACATTCTGGGCGGCATGGACAACTGCGACGAGGGCAACGTCTGGCTGGACGGCCGCAACGTGAGCCGCTTTTCCGCCCGGGAGCTGACCACCTACCGCCGGTATGATGTGGGCTTTGTGTTCCAGTTCTACAACTTGGTGCAGAACCTGACCGCGCTGGAAAACGTGGAGCTTGCCAGTGAGATCTGCCGCGACCCGCTGGACCCCGCCGAGACCTTGCGCAGCGTTGGTCTGGGCGAGCGGCTGAACAACTTCCCGGCGCAGCTTTCCGGCGGCGAGCAGCAGCGGGTGTCCATTGCCCGCGCACTGGCCAAAAACCCCAAGCTGCTGCTCTGCGACGAGCCCACCGGTGCGCTGGACTACCGCACCGGCAAGCAGGTGCTGGGTCTTTTGCAGGATACCTGCCGCAAGACCGGACGCACCGTCATTGTTATTACCCATAACACGGCACTGACCGGTATGGCTGACCGCATCATTCAGGTGCGCAGCGGCCGCATCGTGTCCAATCGGGTCAACGAGCATCCGGTGCCGGTGGAACAGATCGAGTGGTGAGAACTGTGCAGAAAAGTTACCGCAAAAATATCCTGCGCGAGATGGAAAGCAGCATCAGCCGGGTGGTGTCCCTGTTTGGCATCGTGGCGCTGGGGGTGATGATGCTTACCGGCCTGATGTGCATTGCCCCCGATATGCGCTCCGCTGCCCAGAAGTACTATGTGCAGCAGAATGTGTTCGACTTGCGGGTGCTGTCCACCCTTGGCCTGAGTCAGAGCGATATCGACGCCATTGCCGCTGTGGACGGGGTAGACGCCGTGCAGGCGGTGAAGTATCAGGACGTGGAAGGCCACTGGACAGGGAACGAGCAGACCACGGTGGCGCGGCTGTATCAGCTGCCTGCCGACCCGCAGGCCGATACGCCGGAGAACATGAACCGCCCGGTGCTGCTGTCCGGCCGGATGCCGGAAGCGGCCGGGGAGTGCGTGGTGCACGTGATGGGCCACGGCAGCCCGGTGGAGCTGGGCACCCAGCTGACCCTGCCGGAAGAGACCGAAGGGGTCAGCGGGCAGGTGTTCACGGTGGTGGGCACGGTGCAGGACCCGCTGCATTTTTCCTCCGATTCCGAGAGCAGCACCGTGGGCGATGGCCAGCTGGACTGCATCCTGTTTGTGCCGGAGGGCACTTTGACCGCAGATTATTATACGGCGTGCTATATCAAAGCGGAAAACGCCGGACTGTATGATAATTATTCGGATGAATATCAGGCCGCAGTGGATGCCGTAGCGGAAAAGCTCAAGGCCATCCAGAGCGTGCAGTGCACCGCCCGGCGGGAAGAGCTGATGGACACCGCCAACGACAAGCTGACCAAAGCGCGCGCGGAGTACGACAGCCAGAAGGCCGAAGCCGAACGTCAGTTTGCCGAGGCCGAGGCAAAGCTGGCAGACGCACAGGCAAAGCTGGATGCCGCCAAGGCACAGCTGGAGGCCGGTGAAAAGGAGCTTGCCGCCCAGAAGGCTGCCCTGCCGGACACCATGCAGAGCGGTGCCGACAAGCTGGTGAGCAGCGAGGAGCAGGTGCTGGAATTTGAGGAACAGTTACAGCAGATAGAGCTGCTGGTCAACCTGAAAAAGGTGGCAGACCCCCTGCTGACCTACGCGGAAGCAGCCCTGCGCAACGCCGAAAAGGCGCTGGACGAAGCCGAGCCGGAGGACGAGGATTACATTGAACTGCGGGATGCGCTGGCCAAGGCGCAGGCCGCTTACGACAACATCTATAACCAGCTGCAAGGCTATCAGCAGCAGCTGGATGCGGGCAAGCGGCAGATGTACAAGCAGGGGCTCATCTCCTCGCCGAACCTTTCCAACGACCAGCTGGTGACCGAAGCCAAGGCTGCGCTGCGCAAGATGAAATTGCAGCTTTTGCAGGGGCAATTGCAGCTGACCACCGGCACAGCCAGCGCCTACACCCAGTTCGATGCCGCACAAAAGCAGCTGGAAGAGGGCTGGGCAGAATATAACGCCGGGCAGACCCAGCTGGAAGAATCCCGTACCGAGTACGAAAGCCAGAAGGCCGAGGCAGAGCAGAAGCTGGCAGACGGCCTTGCCCAGCTGAACGATGCCGAGGAACAGGTGAGCCAGATCAAAAAGGGCGAGTGGTATGTGCTGGACCGCACCTCCACCATGAGCTGCGTCACCTTTGCCCAGTACGCCGACCGCATGGACGCCATTGCCCGGGTGTTCCCGGTGTTCTTCTTCCTTGTGGCGGCGCTGGTGGCTACCACCACCATGACCCGTATGGTGGACGAAAACCGTCTGCAAATGGGCACTTTAAAGGCGCTGGGCTACTCCAACTTCAGCATCGCGGGCAAGTATTTGTTCTACGCGCTGCTTGCCACTATTCTGGGCAGCATCGTCGGCATGGTGGTGGGCTTTGTGGTTTTCCCCATCATTATCTGGAACGCTTATCAGCTGGTGTTCACTCTGCCCACCTTCACCCTGTACTTCTACCCGGGCATGGCAGCTGCCAGCGTGGGCATCAGCGCTGCCGTCATCGGCTTTGCCACATGGTACGCCTGCCGTTCCAGTCTGGCGGAAAAGACCGCAGCTCTGCTGCTGCCCCGGGCCCCCGTGGCGGGCAAGCGCATCCTGATGGAGCGCATCACCCCGCTGTGGTCCCGGATGTCCTTCTCCCAAAAGACCACCGCCCGCAACCTGTTCCGGTATAAAAAGCGGTTCTTCATGACCGTGCTGGGCGTGGCGGGCTGCACTGCGCTGCTGCTTATCGGCTTCGGCATACAGGATTCCCTGCTGCCCATCGTCACAAAGCAGTCTACGGAGCTGACCCACAACGATATGTCCATCACACTCAGTGACCCCAAAGCCCTGACCATGGAGCAGGGGCTGGCAGAGGAGCTGGACAGCAACAGCGCCGTGCAGAACTGGGGCGCGGTGTATACCAAATCCACTACCATCTACAATGCCGAAGGCGAGAGTGCAAGCGTGAGTATCGTGGCTGCCGCCAAGGACAGCGACCTGACCCGGTACGTCACCTTCCGCACCCGCAAGGGGCACAAGGCCATCAGCTTTGACAGCGGCAGCGCCATCCTGACCGAAAAGACCGCCGAAAATTTGGGTCTGCACACCGGCGATATCTTCTGGGTGGAAAACGCCGAGGGCACCCGGGTGGAGCTGACCCTGACCGGCATCACGGAAAACTATATGTTCACCCGGCTGTACCTCCCCCGCGCACAGCTGGAAAGCCTGCTGGGCACGGCAGAGATCCCGTGGAACACGGTCTACGGGCAGACCACCTGCACCGATGCTGCCGGGTATAATGCCCTGCGCACCGACCTGTTGGACTGCAACTACGTCAGCAGCATCAGCTTTACCGAGGACACCACCGAACTGTTCGATAACCTCATCGTCAGTCTGGGCTATGTGGTGGTGTTGATCATCATCTGCGCGGCGGCACTGGCGGCTGTGGTGTTGTATAACCTGATCAGCGTTAACCTTGGGGAGCGCAAAAAGGAGCTGGCGACCATCAAGGTGCTGGGCTTCTACGATCAGGAGGTGTACCGCTACATCTTCCGCGAGATCGAGCTGCTGGCGCTTATTGGCTCTGGCGTGGGTCTGGCACTGGGGGTGCCGCTGCACAAGTTCATTGTGTTGACCGTGGAGATGGATCAGCTCATGTTCATCCGCACCATTGCGCCCCGCAGCTACCTGCTGGCGGTGGCGCTGACCATGGTGTTTACCGTGGTGGTCTGCTTTGTGATGCGGCGGCACGTCCGGCGCATCAGCATGGTGGAAAGCATGAAGGCCCCGGAGTAATGTTTACAGCGCATTCATAAAATAAGCATAATTTCGTAGAAATTTTCGGATATTATAAAATCACCGGGAGGGGGAAAGCCGCAAGCCCCCTCTTAGGGACATGATTCCTCCTATACCCCAAACCAAATACCGCAAAAGGCCGCGCCTCGTCTGAACCAGCAGATGGGGCGCGGCTGTTTTTGTAAGGGCTGCGGCCTCTTTTCAACTGCACAAAAAAAGCACCCCCTGCGGCCTGTACGGGCAGACCGCAGGGGGTGCTTGGCTTTTTTAGACGCTCAGGGAATTAAAGGCACACGTACTTGAGGATGAACAGCACGGTGAGCACATACATCAGCGGGCTGATCTTCTTTTCCTTGGCCTTGCCGGTGATCACATTGATGATGGTCCAGGAGATGATGCCGATGGCAATACCCTCGGAGATGCTGTAAGCGGTGGGCATAGCCAGAATGGTCAGGAAGGCGGGGATGCCCTCGCTGGGATCGTTAAAGTCGATCTTGATGGCAGAACCCATCATGTAGAAGCCCACGATGATCAGAGCCGGAGCGGTAGCAAAGCTGGGGATGGTGAGGAACAGCGGGCTGAAGATGGTAGCCAGCAGGAACAGCACGCCGGTGGTCATAGCGGTCAGACCGGTGCGGCCGCCCTCGGTAACGCCGGAGGCGCTCTCCACGAAGGTGGTGGTGGTGGAAGTACCCAGCACAGCGCCCACGCAGGTGCCGATGGAGTCTGCCATCAGTGCGCCCTTGATGTTGGGCAGACGGCCGTCCTTATCCAGCATATCAGCCTTGGAGGCCACGCCGATCAGGGTACCCAGCGTGTCGAACAGGTCCACGAACAGGAAGGAGAACATCACGGCGAAGAAGTTCAGCAGGCCGACACCGGAGAAGTCGGTCTTGAACACCTGACCAAAGGTCTCGCCCAGTGCGGAGAAGTCAAAGCTGACAAAGGCGGTGGGGATCACGGAGTACATGCCGGCCTCCACATCGGGGACGTAGATACCGGTCAGCTCGCACACGATGCCCAGCAGCCAGGTGATCAGGATGCCGTACAGGATGCCGCCCTTGACCTTTTTGACCAGCAGGATGGCGGTGATGACCACGCCCAGCAGAGCCAGAATAGCGCCCACGCCAACGCTGTGGAAGGTTGCGCCCTTGAAGTGCTGGTAGGTGACCAGCGTGGAATCGCTGTTGACGATCAGCTTGGCGTTTTGCAGGCCGACAAAGGCCACGAACAGACCGATGCCCACGCTGACGGCGCTCTTCAGGGTCATGGGAATGGCATTGAAGATGCCCTCGCGCACATTGGTCAGGGACAGTGCGATGAAGATGATGCCCTCAACAAAGACGGCCATCAGGGCCAGCTGCCAGCTGTAACCCATGGTCAGCACGACCGTGTAGGCAAAGTAGGCGTTCAGGCCCATGCCGGGAGCCAGTGCAAAGGGGTAGTTGGCCAGCACAGCCATCAGTGCGGTGGCAATAAAGGATGCCAGCGCGGTGGCGATCAGCACAGCCTTGGAATCCATGCCCGCAGCGGACAGGATGTTGGGGTTGACGGCAAGGATGTAAGCCATGGTCATGAAGGTGGTGATACCGGCCATGATCTCGGTCTTTACATCGGTGTGGTTTTCTTTCAGGTGAAAGAACTTTTCTAACATGAGAAACCTCCTGTTTCCAATAAAACACTCCGCCGGTTGCGGACGGCGGAGAAAGAACAGCTCCCATTCTATCAGCTGAAAACGTTTTTGTCCACACCAGAAACACACAAATTTCGCAATTTGTTCAAATTTTCTTAAATAAGTATGACTTATCTCACAAAAAATCTGGCTTTTTTTGGTAGTTTGGACGGAATGCGGGCATCTTGTGCAGAAAAAATGTTTGTGAAAAGAGGGCGGTGTCGAACCTTCTCAGGTGTTACAGCTGCCGTTTGCCGTTACGACCCCTTCCCGTGAAAAAGGGTTTCTGAAAAGTCCGCAGACTTTTCAGAAACCCAAAATTTAAAATAATATTTCCGCTGAATATGCGTAAAGCAAACGCGGAGCGCATTCAAGATCGTCCCGCCCGCAGCGCAAACGCTTACAGCGTCTCTACCCGGTCGAACAGATCCTTCGCGGCTTCCACGGCGTCCTTACTGCCAAATGCCACCCGCACGCCGCCGGACAGCACGTCAGACAGGGCAGCGGCCTGTGCTTTGAGCAGGGCGGCGTCCACGCTGCACAGCGCCTTGCGGTCGGCGGCGCGCATCTCGTCCGTGATGCCGCAGAAGTACCGGTGATCCAGCTCCCGGGCGGCGGCACGCGCCTTGCGGGGCGTGTCCAGCTTGGCGGCAGTGCCTACGATGAACTCGTCCAGATCCCTGGCGGTGTAGTCCCGGGCGGCAAGGGCGGCGGGGGCGTCTGCAAAGGTGTCGTAGCTTTCCCGCAGGTGGGGGTCCCGGTAGGTGTACAAAAATTCGATGCCGTCGGCACAGAGCATTCCGGTGCCGTAGGCACCACCCACCTCCCGGATGGTGTGCCACAGGTATTCGTAACTCATCACCCGTGCCAGCACCCGGCGGCGGCTGTCCCGGGGCATGGGCCAAGCCAGCACATCGTAGTTCACGCCGCCGTCAATGATAAAGGCTTCGTTCACCGGGGGCGTCAGGGGCTGGGTGTAGGGCTGCGCCGGAGTACGCCGGGCGGCGGCAAAGCGGCTTTCCGGCAGCAGGGTGCGCAGCTTTTTCAGTGCGGCTTCGGTGCCGTGCAGGCTGACGGTCAGGGCGGCGTTTTGCAGCACCCGGCGGCGCAGCGTGTCCAGCTTTGCGCCCAGTGCCGCCCAGTCGGCCTTTTCCAGCAGACTGCACAGGAAGTGATAATAACTCACGCCGGTGCAGGCTTCGTCCGCAGCGCCCTCTACATAATAATGGGCGCGGGCACGGGTGGAGGCAAACTCGTTGCCCTGCTGGATGAACAGCTGCTCCATGCGCAGCTTCAGCTGGCTGACCACCCGGGCATAGGCCGCTTCGGCGGCAGCGCCGGTAAGGACGGTATCATACAGCCACTCGCCGCCGATCTCCACCGCCTTTTCCAGGCTGCGCTCCAGCAGGCTCAGGCAGAGGGTGAGTTTCGCGTGGCAGGGGCTGCCCTCCTGCCGCCCGGTCCAGAGATCCAGCTGGGCGCGGCTGTCGCCCAGCCATGTGCTGCGCAGGGTGTTCAGCTGCTGGGCGGTATGGGCGGGGGTGTCCAGCTCGTCCAGCACATCGGTGAGCAGGTTCAGGTATTGCAGTTCCTCCGGGGTGACGGTGCCAAGGTCATAGTAGAAATTCAGGTACAGGCTGCCGGCAGAGGGGTGGCGCAGCAGGGTGGCACCGGCCAGCTGCTCGGCGCTGCCCTGCGGAGTGGTATCGCCCGCGCCAAGGTCGGCGGCGGTGAGGGGGTGCTCCAGCACCAGCTTGCCATCGGTGCGCGCCGGGGTGGCGGCTTCCTCGGTTTTGGGTGCGGTGGGAATCTGCACCACCTGCACCGGGGCGGGGGCGAACAGCTCCCGCAGCAGGATGTCGAACCAGCCCTCTTCCAGCTTGCTGCGCAGGGCGGCGAAGAGCTTGTCCGTGTGCAGCAGCAGGGCGGCATCGCCGGTGTGCAGCCAGCCGGTGGCGGCGTTGATAGCGTCCAGTACGCCGTCCGGCAGACTGCCCGGGCGCTCCAGCGAGGCAAACTCGGCCTCGTTCAAAGCGGCCAGCAGCAGGTCGTGAGGAATGCCGGTCTTTAGCAGCTCGTCCACAGCCTTGCGTACAGCAGGGGCAAATTTGCGGGCAGAATCCACCGTAGCACCGCGCAGCAGCAGCTCCAAGGTGGGCTGCAGGGTGCTGTCGTCAAAGCCGATGTCGATATCTGCGCCCAGCTGCTCGGCCAGCAGCGCGGCCTTGAGGGGAGAGCTGTTAGTGCTCAGCAGCGCACCCAGCAAAATCTCCACACCCAGCTGCCGCTCACGGTCGGCAAATGCGCCAGTGTACCATGCCAGTGCGCACTGCACCTCGTCCGGCTTGGGTTGGTCGGTGTAGTAGGGCAGCTCCACGAATGCGCCGGGCTGCTCGTCCTGCATGGTCAGGCGGGGACGGGCAGCGGCCTTGGGCATCTTGGACAGGTAGTCCTTATCCAGCCGCGCCAGCTTATCGGCCATATCCATTTTGCCGTACAGGGTGATGCAGCAGTTGTCGGCGCTGTAATGGCGGCGGTACACCCGCTGGTATTTCTCATAGGTCAGGGCGGGGATGGACGCCGGGTCGCCGCCGGACACAAAGCCGTAAGCGGTATCCGGGAACATCGCCCGCTGCAGGGCGTTTTGCAGCTGAGCATCCGGGGAGGCCAGCGCACCCTGCATTTCATTGTAGACCACACCGCTGACCGTGCCGTCCGCATCCCGGTGCCAGCCCTCCTGCTCGAACACGGCAGAATCCACCATGGCCAGCGGGCAGAACACCGCGTTCAGGTAGACATCCATCAGGTTGCAGAAATCGGTCTCGTTGGGGGTGGCAAAGGGGTAGACCGTTTTGTCCGGGAAGGTCATCGCATTGAGGAAGGATGCCATGCTGCTTTTGAGCAGCTGCACAAAGGGGGAGCTGACCGGGTATTTTTCGCTGCCCGCCAGCACGGAGTGCTCCAGAATGTGGAACACGCCGGTGTCATCGGAGGGAAAAGTGCCGAAGCCGATACCGAAGGCCTTGTTGACGTCCTCGTTTTCCACCAGCAGCACGGCTGCGCCGCTGACGTCATGGGTGAGCAGGGTCAAAGTACCGTGCTGCTCGGGGCAGTCCTCGGTGCGCAGGACGGTATAACCGGGATAGTGTGCCATTTTTATTCTCCTTTACGGGATGTTTTTCACAGAGGATGCGCCTGCGGCTCAGCCGCCGAACAGGCCGAAAAAGCTGGTGTGGGTCACGCCCAGCACAAGGAAAAGAGCAATCAGAGCGAACAGCACGCCGATGATGATATCCATCTGGTGTACCGTGAGCGGGAATTTATCGTAAAGCTTTTCCTTGGGGTTTACAAAATCCTTGTTGCCGTTGTCCAGCAGGCGCTTTTTGCCCTGCTCAAAATCGGCCTTCTGTGCCTGCAATTCAGCCTGCTGGCGGGCAAGTTCTGCCTCGCGGGCGGCCAGTGCGGCCTCGCGGCGTTCAAGCTCGGTCTGGGTGTCCGGGGTGGGCTGTGCCATGGAAAGTCCCTCCTGTAAGAATAAGATGTTTTTCCTTATGATACCACAAAAATGTGGACAAAAAAAGCACCCGCAGTGCAAAGACTGCGGGTGCAAAGGGGGATGATGAGGAGATTACTTCTTAGCCAGATACTTGCGGATATCAATGGCGACAGCCACGATAATGACAAGACCCTGAACGATGTAGGTGTAGGAGGAGTTGACGTTCATGAACTGCAGAGCGACCTTCATCAGCTCAAAGACCAGAACGCCGACCAGAACGCCGGGAACAGTACCAACGCCGCCGGTGGTGGAAACACCGCCGATGGTGCAGGCTGCGATGGCGTCCAGCTCATAGCCCATTGCAGTGTTGACGGATGCGCCGCCGGACTTTGCAGCCAGCAGGCAGCCTGCCAGACCGAACATGCAGGAGGCCAGAATGTAGATGCGGATCTTGGTAGCGTGCACGTTGACACCGGCCACCTCGGCAGCAGCTTCGTTGCCGCCGATGGCGTACATGTACTTACCGTGGCGGGTCTTGTTGTACAGGAACCAGAAGCAGACAGCCACGATCAGGGCAATCCAGATCAGCACGGGAACCTTCAGGATGGTGTTGGAGGCCAGAGAGGTGAAGTTTTTGTTCAAAGAGCCGATGGGGGTACCGCCGGTGTACACAAGGCAGATACCGTAGACCACCTGCTGCATACCCAAGGTAGCAATAAAGGGCTGCACCTTCAGGTAGCTGACCACCAGTCCGTTGCACAGACCCACGATGGCGCAGATGGCAATGACCAGAATGAACACCACGGGGGTGGACAGGGTGGGCATATTGGGGTAGAACTTGCCGGAAGCGCCTTCGGTCTGCGCAAAAATGCAGGCAAGGCAGGCGGCAAAACCAGCCAGACGGCCAGCGGACAGGTCGTTACCGGTGGTGATCAGGCAGCCGGAAATGCCCAGCGCGATGATGTAGCGGATGGACACGTTCTTGAACAGGTTGATCATGTTGGTGCCGGAGAAGAAGTTGGGGTGAATGATGCCAACGATCAGAGTGATGGCCAGCATCATCATGATAATGGCGTTGTTGCTGAGCCACTTGCCCACAGCCTTGCCATTCAATTTTTTGGTAGCTTCCACGATAGACAGCCTCCTTAATTACTGATTTGCCGCAGCTGTGTCAGGTGCGGTCTCGAACTGGGTAGCCAGCGCCATGATGTTCTCCTGCGTGGCATCCTTACCGTTGATAAAGCCGGTGATACGGCCATCGCACATGACCATGACACGGTTGGACATACCGATGATCTCGCTCATTTCAGAGGAGATCATGATAATGCTCTTGCCCTGCTTGGCCAGATCGGCGATGATGCAGTAAATCTCGTACTTTGCACCGACGTCGATGCCGCGGGTAGGCTCGTCCAGAATGAGCACATCGGGGTTGTTGGCAAGCCAGCGGGCGATCAGCACCTTCTGCTGGTTGCCGCCGGAAAGGCTCTTGATCTGGGTCTTAGGGCTGGGCACCTTGATGGCCATCTTTTCCTTGTTGGTAGCCACCAGATCGAGGATCTTTTTGTTGTCCAGCATGATGGGACCCTTGCGCAGGGCGTCCAGAGAAGCGATGGAGATATTATCGGCAACGCTCAGCACGCCCAGAATGCCGGTAGCACGGCGATCCTCAGTCAGCAGAGCAACGCTCTTGCGGATGGCATCGCGGGGCTGCTTGATGTTGACCTCTTCGCCCTTGATCCACACCTTACCGGAGGTATGGGCACGCAGGCCGAAGATGCCTTCCATCAGCTCGGTGCGCTGTGCGCCCACCAGACCGGCAACGCCCAGAATTTCGCCCTTTTTCAGCTCAAAGCTGCAATGACGGAAGGAACGGGGATGGATGGAGGTGAAGTCCTCCACCTTCATCATGACCTCGTCCGAGGGCACGTTTTCCAGCGGGGGGAACAGGTTGGACAGCTCACGGCCGACCATCTTTGCAATGATCTCTTCCTTGGTCATGTTGGCAACGTCCCACTTGCCGATGTACTGGCCATCGCGCATGATGGTGACTTCGTCCGCGATCACCTTGATCTCGTCCATCTTGTGGCTGATGTAGACCAGAGCAACGCCCTGCTCCTTCAGATCCCGCATGATGCGGAACAGGCTCTCGACCTCGTTCGCGGTCAGAGAGGAGGTGGGCTCGTCCAAAATCAGCACCTTACAGTTGGCGGAAACGGCCTTGGCGATTTCCACCATCTGCATCTGGGCGATGCTCAAAGAGCCCAGCTTTGCATGGGGGTCGATGTCCAGCTTCAGTTTCTTCAGCAGTTCATCGGTATCTTTGTACATTTTGGCATGGTCCACAACAGTGACGATGCCGTATTTCCTGGTGGGGTAGCGTCCCAGCCAGATATTCTCGGCCACGGTACGGGCCGGAATGGGCTGCAGTTCCTGATGCACCATGGCGATGCCGCGGTCCAGTGCATCCAGCGGGGTGGGGATGGTTACCTTCTGCCCCTCGTATTCGATCTCGCCCTCGTCCATCTTGTAAATGCCGAACATACATTTCATCAGAGTGGACTTACCGGCGCCGTTTTCGCCCATCAGAGCCATGACTTTGCCGGGACGGAGTTCCAGCTGTGCATGATCCAGGGCTTTGACACCGGGGAAGGTCTTGACCACGCCTTTCATTACCAGACGGTATTCTGACATTCCGCAAAAGCCTCCTTTTTGATTGTTTACAGGCAGGCAGTTTTTTCCTAAAATAAGGCGCGTGCGTGGAGACGTTTTCTCGCACGCACGCGCTTTTTAGCTTACATTCAAGCCGTTAAGGCCTGCTGCGCACCTTGCATTGGTTCCGGGAAACTTTGGTCTTACTTAATATACTGAGAAGCGTTGTCCTTGGTGACCTTGACGTAGTCGACCCAGTAGAACTGCTCCACGTCCTTGCCCTCAACGAACAGCTGGGTAGCCTCGGCAGCCTTGGTAGCCTGACCCACATCGTCGTTCAGAACGGTACCGGTCATGTTGCCGTCCAGAACGTCCTGAACAGCCTCAGTCAGAGCATCGACGCCGACCAGATAGATGTCCTTGCCGACGGTGCGGTTTGCCTGCTGGATGGACTGCAGAGCGCCCAGTGCCATTGCGTCGTTGTTGCAGAAGACGACTTCGATCTTATCGCCGTACTGAGACAGAGCGTTTGCAACGTCCTGCTGAGCGGTGGTCTGATCCCAGTTGTCCAGATACTCGTACAGGCACTCAACTTCCTTGCCGGCATCGGTCAGAGCCTTGATGGAGTACTCGGTGCGGTACTGAGCATCGATGTTCTCGGGGTCGCCCTTGCACATAATGTAGGTGATCTTGCCGTCACCGTTGATATCGCCCTGAGTCTCGGTATCCAGGATCAGCTCGCCCTGATAAGTACCGGACTGACGTGCGTCAGCACCAACGTAGCAGCACTTGCCCTTGTAGGAATCCAGCACGCTGTCCTCGGGCTGACGGTTGATGAACACGATGGGAGTGCCGGAGGGAGAAACGGTGTCAACGATGGTCTGAGCGGAAGTGGTCTGGACAGGGTTGATGATCAGCACGTCCACACCCTGCTGCAGGAAGGTGTTGATCTGCTCGGTCTGGGTGTTCTGGTCGTTCTTGCCGTCCATGATGGTGACGGAGTAGCCCATATCCTTCAGGTAGCCTTCCAGATCGGAGCGGTACAGGGTCATGAAGTTATCAGCAAACTGATAGATGCAGACGCCGATGTTGGCAGAGCCGTTGGTAGCAGCGGCAGAAGCAGCGGTGGAAGAAGCAACGCTGGAAGCAGCAGTGCTGGTGGAGGAAGAGCCGCCGCAAGCGGTCATAGCAGCGGTGGCGCCCACAACAGCGGAAGCCTTCAGGAAGTCGCGACGAGAAATCATTTTCATAATAGTAATCTCCTTCATTTGTGTGTCACAGCATATTCACAGACGCATTTGTCGCATGTGTCCGTAATCCCTGACAGTATTATACCCTTGTATGGGGGTGTTCCGCAAGAGAATAAGTTCACAAGATTGGTGCAAATGTTTTGTTACGTTTCTACAAAAGCGGACCAAAGGTTACAAAATCTTTTCGCGAATTATCACAATTTTTCATGCCGATGCAACCAACATACAAATATGATGCAGGTATGTAAAAAAACATGCTTGAACATGACTGAATGTTGCATGGCTGCTAAAAAACCGCGAAAAGGGGCGATACATTTCTTGAAAGATATTTTCAGGGATACTACACAGCAGAAAGAAAACGCCTTTTATACACTCTTACCGGAAGGGAAAAACAACACGGGTCGAGAAAAATGTTTACTCCCCGGGTAGGGTGGCACTGTACCTTTATAGTAACAGGGCGGTCAGGGCGCAGCGAACGTTTTTGTGGGAAGCGCCCGAAATACAAGCGGTCGTTTTCTGCGTGCTACGCCGACTGGAAAGATAAAACTGACGCAGCTGCGTTGTACCTTGAAAATACAAAATATACGCATCGGATAATGTGCGTACAAAAATACCCAATGACCCTACAAAAGTGCACACTGTCGGGCACGGCGGGCGGGTGATATCCTGTGTACAGAGCCCGGGACACCGGACGAAAGGAGGAAGAACATCATGGGGCAGACAAAGCCCGCCGCCGGGCTGAAGAGCCTGAACCGCGCTGCCGACACCCTGAGCACCCTGCTGGCGCAGGAGGTAAAGGAGCTGAACGAGCGGCAGAAGGCCGCCCGGCGGGAAAACACCCCCGACCCCGGGATGATGAAGGGGCTGAAGGAGGCCACCGCCGTGCTCAAGGATCTGGCGGGCGTGGTAAAGACTCTGAACGATCAGGGCACAGAGCTGGAAGGAACAGAGTGCGGCGTGGTGCTGCTGCCGCCGGTGGAACAGGAGGAGAAGGAATGAACAGAACCGAGCGGGCAGTCATTGTGTGGAAGCCGCAGCCCCGGCAGCTGGAATTTATGCGCAGACCGGAGCCGGAGGCGCTGTACGGCGGCGCGGCAGGCGGCGGCAAGAGCGATGCACTGCTGATCGAGGCGTTGCGGCAGGTGCACATCCCGCATTACCGGGCGCTGATCCTGCGCAAGACCTACCCACAGCTTTCCGACCTTGTGGATAAGAGCCAGATGTACTACCGCCGGGCGTTCCCGGAGGCGCAGTACAACGCTACCTCCCATGTATGGGTCTTTCCCAGCGGGGCAAAGATCTGGTTTGGCTCCATGCAGTACACCAAGGACCGCACCAACTATCAGGGCAAAGCCTACGATTTTATCGGCTTTGACGAGCTGACCCACTTTGAGTGGGACGAGTACAGCTACATGATGAGCCGCAACCGCCCCACCGGGCCGGGCACCCGGGTGTATATGCGTGCAACTACGAACCCCGGCGGCATCGGCCACGGCTGGGTGAAGGCACGGTTCATCACGCCTGCCCCGCCCGGTACACCCATTGTGGAAACGGTCACGGTGCGCCTGCCGGACGGCACCGACCAGCAGATGGAGCGGGCGCGGGTGTTCATCCCGTCCAGCGTGTTCGATAACCCTGCCCTGCTGGCCAACGACCCCGGGTATCTGGCAAGCCTTGCCAGCCTGCCGGAAGCCGAAAAGCAGGCGCTGCTCTACGGCAGCTGGGACAGCTTTTCCGGGCAGGTGTTCACCGAATGGCGCAACGACCCGGCGCATTATCAGGATCAGCGCTGGACCCATGTCATCGCGCCCTTTGCCATCCCCAAGCACTGGCCCATCTGGCGCGGGTACGACTTTGGCTTTTCCAAGCCCTTTTCGGTGGGGTGGTATGCGGTGGACGAGGAGGGGCGGCTGTACCGCATCAAGGAGCTGTACGGCTGCACCGGACGTCCCAACGAAGGGCTGCGCATCGACCCGGTGGAGCAGGCCAAGCGCATCCGGGAGGCTGAGCAGAATGACCCGTTGCTGCGGGGCAGGGTGATCCATGGGGTGGCTGACCCCGCCATCTTTGACGAAAGCCGGGGCGAGAGCATTGCGGCCATGATGGAGCGCAGCCCGCATTTTCTGCGCTGGCAGCCCGGGGACCACACCCGGTTGGCGGGCAAGATGCAGTTCCACTACCGGCTGCGGTTTGCGCCGGACGGGCGGCCGATGCTGCAGGTGTTCAGCAGCTGCAAGCATTTTATCCGTACCCTGCCAAACCTTGTGTACGACGAGAGCAATGTGGAGGATATCGACACCCGGCAGGAGGACCACATCTACGACGAGTGCCGCTATGTGCTGATGGAGCATCCCATCAGCCCGCCCGAGGCTTCTGCCGCGCCGCCAAGGCCGGACGACCCGCTGGAGCTGCACCGGCAGGCGCGGTTCTACCGCATCTGAAAAAACAGGACAGAAAGGAAAGATTATGGAAGATACAAGAGCAGAAGCTTTGCCCATCGGCGCGGCAGAGGCGGCGGCTGCATTGCAGACGCTGCAGCGCTACAAGGCGGGCAAGGCGGCGCTGGACAAGCGCCTGATCGATAACGAATTGTGGTTCCGCATGGGACACTGGAAAAACTACCGCGACCCGCTGATGCCCGGCAAGGCGCAGCCCTCCAGCGGGTGGCTGTTCAACAGCATTGCCAACAAGCATGCCGATGCCATGGACAACTACCCCGAGCCCATGGTGCTGCCCCGGGCGGCAGACGATCAGGCCACGGCGCAGGCACTTTCCAGCGTGCTGCCGGTGGTGCTGGAGCAGGCGGATTACGAGCAGGTGTACAGCGATGTCTGGTGGCGCAAGCTCAAGCAGGGCACCGGCGTTACCGGCATCTTCTGGGACCCGGCGGCGCGGGGCGGGCTGGGCGACATTGCGGTGCGCAGCGTCAACCTGCTGATGCTCTACTGGGAGCCGGGCGTGCAGGATATTCAGGACTCGCCGGACTTGTTCCACCTCAGCCTTGAGGACACCGCCCGGCTGACCGCGCAGTATCCGCAGCTGGCGGGGCACGCCGCCGGGGTGGTGGACGTGCCCCGGTACATCCACGAGGACGGCCAGACCACCGCCAACAAGAGCGTGGTGGTGGACTGGTACTATAAGCGCCCGGACGAGAACGGCAAATTGCGGCTGCACTACTGCAAGCTGTGCAACGGCGTGGTGCTGTATGCCAGCCAGAACGACCCGGCGCTGGCGGCGCGCGGATTGTACGACCACGGCAAGTACCCCTTTGTGTTCGACCCGTTGTTTGTGGAGGAGGATTCTCCCGCCGGGTTCGGCTACATTGATGTGATGAAGGACTGCCAGAACGCCATTGACCGGATGAACCACGCCATGGACGAGAACGTGCTGCTGGCCTCCCGCCAGCGGTATGTGCTCAGCGACACCGCCGGGGTGAACGAAGAGGAGCTGGCCGACCTGAGCCGGGACATCGTGCACGTTGTGGGCCGCCTGAACGAGGACAGCTTTCGTCCGCTGCAGACGGCGGGCTTGCAGGGCAACAGCCTGAGCTACCGCAACAGCCGCATCGAGGAGCTGAAGGAGATCAGCGGCAACCGCGACCTGACGCAGGGCGGCACCAGCGGCGGCGTGACCGCCGCCAGCGCCATCGCTGCCTTGCAGGAGGCGGGCAGCAAGCTGAGCCGGGATATGCTCAAGAGCGCCTATCGCGCCTTTGCAAAGCAGTGCTACCTTATCATTGAGCTGATGCGGCAGTTCTACGACGAGCAGCGGGTGTTCCGTATTACCGGGCAGCGCGGCGAGAGCGAATTCGTGCCCTTCTCGGCGCAGGGGCTGCGCGCAAAGCCTGTGCCCGCCGTGGGCGGGGTGGAGCTGGGCAGCCGGGAGCCTGTCTTTGATATCGTGGTCAGCGCCGCCAAAAAGAGCACCTTCAGCCGCCTGTCCCAGAACGAGACCGCCAAAGAGTGCTACAAGCTGGGCTTCTTTGACCCCGCAAACGCGGACGCTGCCCTTGCAGCGCTGGAAATGATGGACTTTGAAGGGGTGGAAAAGGTGCGTGCCCGGGTGCGGCAGAACGGCACGCTGGCGCAGCAGCTGTTGCAGCTGCAGGGGCAGATGGCAAGACTGTCTGCTGCCCTTGCCCAGCAGCCCGGCGGCACCCAAACGGCGCAGGACACTGCCGGTCTGACGGCACAGCTGCCGGTGGCGGCGGCTGCCCGCGCCATGAACTGGAACGGAAAGGAGGTGAAGTGAGATGATCAAGGTATGTTACAGCGAGCTGGACGGCCCCAAGGGGCTGAGCCTGCGGTTGGAAGCCGCCGGTCACGCGGGCTACGCGCCCGCCGGGCAGGACATCGTATGCGCTGGCGCAAGCACCCTGATGCAGGCGCTGGTGTACCTGCTGGCAGGGGAGGAGAACGCCCGCAGCGATGCATGGGACGAGCCGGATGGACCGCGCCTTGCCGTGGCGGTGCAGGCCCCGGTAGCACCGTGGGTGCAGGGTGCATTTGAACTGGCCAAGGCGGGCTTTACCCTGCTGGCAGAGCGTTACCCGGACAATCTGCGCTTTGCGGATGTGAGCCGCAGCGGACAGCAGAGCATGATGGACTTGCAGCTGTTTGCGGAAGGAGAAAATGCACCCGCGCTGAGCCCGGAGCAGAGCCGGCAGGCAGTGGCTGCGGGCACCCTGAAGCCGGAAGCCCCCGCTGCGCAGCCGGAAGCGCCCCGGCAGACCCCGGCAGAGCCGGAGCCGCAGCCGGAAACACCCGCACAGCCGGAGCGCCCGGTATTGCCGCCTCTGCCGCTGCCGGTGCAGAACACGGTGCGCAGCCTGCACGCCCGCTGGGCGGCAGAGGAAGCCGCCATGCGCCGCAGCCAGCCGGGCTTTGACCTGAAAGCAGAGCTGAAGAACCCGGAGATGCGCCGTCTGATGCAGCTGCCCGGCATGCGGGTGCAGGACGCCTACCGCCTTGCCCACTACGAGGATGCCCTGCGCACCACGGCACAGACCGTGGAGCAGGGGGTAGTGGAGCGGGTGCAGCAGCGCGCTGCGCGTCCGCTGGAAAACGGCCTGCGTCCCGGCGCTGCCGCCTCGGTACGGCCGGACGTAGCCGCCATGACCCGCGCCCAGCGGGAGGCTTTGGAGCGCCGTGTACTGCACGGTGCACAAATTGAACTTTAACCCGACAGGAGAAAGGAAAAAAGCATGATGAATTTCAACATTCAGCTGTTTGCGGACGCGCAGACCAACACCACCGGCACCATGTCGGTGGAGATGAAAACCTTTTACGAGAAGCGCCTGATCGATCAGGCAGAGCCGCGCCTTGTGCACGACCAGTTTGCGGATTACTACCCTGTGCCCCAGAACGGCGGTAAGACCATCGAGTTCCGCAAGTATGACAGCCTGCCCAAGGCCAGCACCCCGCTGACCGAGGGCGTTACCCCCAACGGTCAGGCGCTGAACGTGACCAGCATCACCAGCGACCTGCACCAGTACGGCGGCTGGACCCCGCTGACCGATGTGCTGCAGATGACCGCCATCGACAACAACGTGGTGCAGGCTACCCGCGTGCTGGCAAGTCAGGCCGGCCGCACCATGGACAGCATCACCCGCGATGTGCTGGCGGGCGGCACCAATGTCATTTACGCCCCCAAGCTGGGCGCAGACGGCACCGAGACCGCCGTTACCAGCCGCAAGGCGCTGGACAAGAGCTGCACCCTGACCCCGAAGCTGTTCTTTCAGGCGGCGGCGCAGCTGGGCGCAATGAACGCTGACCCCATCGGCGACAGCTACGTTGCCATCATCCACCCCTATGCGGCCTATGACCTCAAGACCTGCAAGGAGTTCATGGAGGTGCACAAGTACGCCGACCCCGACACCATGTTCCGCGGCGAGATCGGTAAGCTGGGCAATATCCGCTTTATCGAGACCAGCGAGGCCAAGATCTGGAAGGATGATACCTGCCCGGCGGGTTTTGCGGTATTCGGTACCCTTGTGCTGGGTGCCCACGCCTATGGCGTGACCGAGCTGGAGGGCGGCGGCCTGGAGCACATCGTCAAGCAGCTGGGCTACGGCGATGACCCGCTGAACCAGCGCGCCTCTGTGGGCTGGAAGGGGATGCGCGCCGCCGAGCGTCTGGTGGAGCAGTACATGGTGCGCATTGAGAGCGTGTCCAGCTACTCCGCCACCGCTGCCGCCAACTAAGGAGGTGCCCATGGCTGAAAAGAATGTGCGCATCCGGCTGTTCAAGGACAACAGCCGCTACAAGGGCGATCTGTTCGTCAGTGTCAACGGCGTGAACTACAAGATCCGCCGTGGCGTGGAAGTGGAGGTGCCGCCCGCTGTGGCCGAGGTGCTGGAGCACAGCCAGCGTCAGGACGAGCTGACCGCTGCCCGCATTGCCGCTGCGGAGAACGCGGCGCAGTAAAATCTGCAATATCAACGCTGCCCGGCTGGGAGAAATGCCCCCGGCCGGGCTTTTTATAAAAAGGATGTGATGAGATGACCATAGGAGAGGCTTTGGAGCGTGCCGAGCAGCTGCGCCCAAACTGCCGCATTGAGACCGAGACCCGGCTGCAATGGCTGCGGGAGGCGGACGCCCTGCTGCGCACAAAGCTGTTTGACCGCGCCGCCGCCGGGGCGTTTGACGCAGTGGGCGCAGACCGTCCGTGGGAGCAGCCGGTGCAGGACGACCAGACGCTGCTGGCACCGCCGCCCTTTGATGCGCTGTACCCGCACCTGCTGTGTGCGCAGATGGATGCCGCCTTGGGCGAGACCGACCGCTACGCCGGGGAGCAGGCGCAGTACAACGCCCTGTATGCAGAGCTGGCGGTCTGGCTGCGGCAGAACTACCCGCCCCGCAGCCGGGCGCAGTGGCGCTGGTAAGGGGGTGAGGCCATGGTACTGGCAGACAGAATGCGGCTTGCCAACACCCGGCAGCTGCTGCGGGCCTTTGGCGGCCTGAACGAGACTTACGGCTGCTCGGAGGCAGAGTACAGCGCCGGAGTGAACTTTTCCACCCGGGATTTTCCCGCACTGAGCACCCGCACGCCCCGCCGCAAACTGCGGGCGCTGACCGGACTGAACGGGATGTACCACCTGAACGGCCTGCTGACGGTCTGCGGGCGGGACATCGTTTATACCCCGGACGATGCCGCCGTCCCGGCGGTGACGAAGCAGGACGCCGTGACCGATGGCCGCAAGGCGTTGGTGGGCATCGGCACAAAGATCCTGATCTTCCCGGACAAGCTGGCCTTTGATACGGCAGACGGCAGCGTGACCGCACTGGGAGCACTGTGGACGGCGGCGGGCAAAAGCGTGACCTTTGCCCCCTGCGATGCCGCAGGCAAGACCTATCAGGTGGAGGACTTTGGCCGGGACGAGCCCGCCGAACCCGCAGACGGACAGCTGTTTTTAAAGGTAGAGGATGCCGACCATCCGTGGCGGTACGACAGCACGCTGGAGATGTACAGCAAAAACTCCGGCAGCTGGGCAACCGTCCCGTTGGAATACTGCCGCATCACGGCGGCAGGGCTGGGCAAGTTGTTCCGTCAGTGGGACACCGTGACCGTGCAGGGTGCAGCCGCCGAGGCGGCAGGACAGAGCCCGGAGCTGAACGGAGACCAAATCGTGTATGACGTGGGCGAGGACTGGCTGCGGGTGCGCTGCACCCCACAGGGCGAGTATTTCTACGGCACACTGGTGCAGAACGCCGCCGCCGCCCAGTGGCAGAGCATGGACGGCAAACAGCACCGCAGTGTGGAAGCTGTGCAGACGGTATCCATGGAGCGCCGGGTGCCGGAGCTGGATTTTGTGACCGAGTGCGACAACCGGGTGTGGGGCTGCAATAGCAGGGAGAATGTTATCTACGGCTGCAAGCTGGGCGACCCCACCAACTGGTTCAGCTACCGGGGCATCGCCGCGGACAGCTACGCCGTCACCGTGGGCAGCGACGGCGCCTTTACCGGGGCGGCTTCCTGCATGGGCTATGCGCTGTTCTTTAAAGAGAACACCCTGCACAAGCTGTACGGCTCCAAGCCTTCGGACTTTCAGCTTTCCAGCCTGCGCTGCCGGGGCGTGGCAAAAAATGCCGCTCGTAGCTTGTGCGTGCTGAACGAGACGCTGTATTATCTCTCGCCGGACGGCGTTATGGCGTGGGACGGCAGTCTGCCCACCAAGGTGTCCGGTGCGCTGGACGCCGCAAAGCTTGCCAACGTGCAAAGCGCCGTGGGCGGTGCGCTGGATGGCCGGTACTACCTGCACATCTCCCGGGAGAGTGCGCGCTTGCTGGTCTACGATACCGAGAAGGGACTATGGAGCGAGGAGGACGTCTGCTCCTGCGATATGACCAGCACCGGCGGGCAGCTTTATCTGTGGGACGGGCAGGCGCTGTGGGCGGCAGACCCCACCCGTGAGCCGGACTGGCAGACCACCGACGGCGTGGAGACGGACATCCCCTTTGAGCTGGTCACCGGCGATGTGGGGCTGGACGGCACCGAACAGCGGTATCTTTCCCGGCTGACTTTGCGGCTGGACGCCGAACGCACCAGCACGGTAGAAGTGGCGGTGAGCTATGACGGCGGCGCGTGGGAGACGGTAGCCTCTCTTGCCACCCAAGGCAGCCGCCGCAGCTTTGACCTGCCCTTTGTGCCCCGGCGGTGCGGGTCGCTGCGGCTGCGGCTGCGCGGCAAAGGACAGATCACCCTGCGCAGCCTTGTGCGCACCATCGCCCCGGCAAAGGGAAAATTATGGGAGGAGGATGCCTCATGGCAAGCATGAACGGCCTGAGCAAGCTGGGCCTGCCCAAGCTCAGCGATAACATGGACCCGGAGGATGCCCGGGCACTGCGCAGCTATCTGTACCAGATGCAGGAGCAGCTGCAGTATGTACTGACCAATCTGGATACGGAAAATATGTCCGACACCCTGCGCAGCAAGCTGCAGGGATTATAAGAACGAAAGGAGAATTTTATGGCATCCAAAAAGAAGGAGGAGCTGCTGCAGCCGGACGTGCAAACGCAAGCGCAGCCTGCCGCACAGTCCGCTTACAGCACCGAGGGGCTGAACAGCCGCGCCGATGTGGAAAAGGCCATGGCAAACGCCAGCTACCGCCCCAGCCAGCAGGTGACCGATGCTGCCGATGCCCTGAAGCAGTGGCAGCAGAACCGCCCCGCAGACTACCAGAGCAGCTATCAGGACAGGATCAACGAGCTGCTGGGGCAGCTGCTGGAGCGGGAGAATTTTCAGTACAGCTACACCCGTGACCCGCTCTACCGCCAGTATGAGCAGCTGTATACCCAGAACGCCCACAACGCCAGCGCGGACGCGGCGGCGCAGGCGGCAGCCCTGACCGGCGGCTACGGCTCCAGCTATGCCACCAGTGCAGCGCAGCAGGCCTATCAGCAGCAGATCGGCGGGCTGTCCGCTGCCATTCCTACGTTGTACAGTCTGGCGCTGGATACCTACCAGAGCGGCGGCGAGGAACTGGTGAACCGGCTGGACCAGCTGAACGGACAGGAGCAGAACGCCCAGACCCTGTATGACCGTCAGCTGCAGGACTACTACACCCAGCTGCAGCAGAAGGGCGAGGCCTACAACGATGCCTACGCCAAGGACTACGGCCAGTATCAGGAGCACCTGAACCGGCTGGACACCCTGCACGGCTACTACACCGCGCAGGAGCAGGCGCAGATCAATCAGCGCCAGCAGGCCTTTAATAATATCATGACCGTGCTGGGCATCATCGGGGATGTGGTGCAGCTGGCCATCAGCGGTACTACCGGTCTGGGCAGTCTGGCGGGCAGTCTGATGAACACCGGGTACAACATCTACGCTGGCAACCGCGCCTATGAGGCCGAGCGTGCCGACACCCAGTGGAGCCAGCAGATGCAGGAGAAGCAGCGGCAGGACGCACTGACCCAGCAGCAGTACGACAACACCGCCAGCGAGCGCGCCTATCAGGATGCGCTGAAGCAACAGGCCTTCAACAATAACGTGACCACCCAGAAGCTGAACATCGCCAAGGGTGAGTGGGCACTGAAGCAGGCTAACGCCCAGCAGAAGGCCGCACGGGCCGCCAGCAGAGCAGCGACTGCGGGCACAAGGTCCGGCAGCTCCAGCAGCGGAAAGGCCACCGGCAGCAGCGGCTCTGCTTCCGGCGGCAGCCGCAGCACTGTCAGCGCCGGGGTGCCCTACACGGCAGCGCTGCTGCGCAGTCAGGGCAAGAGCGATGTGGCCATCACCTCCGCCCTGCGGCAGGAGAGCTATACCCCCGCCCAGATCGCAAAGATTTTACAGGAGATGAATAAATAAGAGAAAAGGCACCCCGGCGCTGACAGTGCTGCGGCTGCCGCCGGAAGCAGAGCCGCTGCTGCCGGTGGCCTTTCC
>NZ_JBBMEO010000018.1:0-45185 GCF_040096515.1 Faecalibacterium tardum
AAAAAAAAATAAAACGCGGCCCCGCCGCACTGTGCATAACAGTGCGGCGGGGCCGCATACTTTATTGGGTGGTGTACCGGTTACGATACGAGCTTCTGCTTAGCCCTTGCCTGCGCAGCCGAACAGCTCGATCTTCTCCTTGCACTTGGCCTCGATGGCCTTTGCGCCGGGAGCCAGCAGCTTGCGGGGGTCGAAGCCCTTGCCCTGCTGATCCTTGCCCTCTTCGATGTACTTGCGGGTGGCCTCAGCAAACACCAGCTGGCACTCGGTGTTGATGTTGATCTTGGAAACGCCCAGGCTGATGGCCTTTGCGATCATCTCATCGGGGATGCCGGTGCCGCCGTGCAGAACCAGAGGAATGTTGTTGGTGGCCTTGTGGATGCGGTCCAGAGCCTCGAAGTCCAGACCCTTCCAGTTTGCGGGGTAGACGCCGTGGATGTTGCCGATGCCGGCAGCCAGGAAGTCGATGCCCAGAGCGGTGATCTTTGCGCACTCCTCGGGATCAGCAATCTCGCCAGCGCCTACAACGCCGTCCTCAACGCCGCCGATGGAGCCGACCTCGGCCTCAATGCTCATGCCGTGAGCGTGTGCCAGAGCAACCAGCTCCTTGGTCTTTTCCACGTTCTCCTCGATGGAGTAGTGGCTGCCATCGAACATGATGGAAGAGAAGCCGGCCTCAACGCAGGCCTTGCAGCCCTCGTAGGTGCCGTGATCCAGATGCAGAGCAACGGGAACAGTGATGCCCATGGAATCGACCATGGCGCTGACCATAGCGGCAACAGTCTTAAAGCCGGTCATGTACTTACCTGCACCCTCGGAAACACCCAGAATGACGGGGCTCTTCATTTCCTCGCAGGCGGTCAGGACTGCCTTGGTCCACTCCAGATTATTGATGTTGAACTGCGGCACACCGTAGTGGCCATCGCGTGCCTTGAGCAGCATTTCGGTTGCATTTACCAACATTATTCATTACCTCCAAAAATTATCGGGGTTCCGGCTCTGCCACACACCGCATTGTGCATGGTTTAACAAGCCCACATGGTTAGTATACCCCAAACTGCGCCTAAAATCAATCCGAACAGGCGCTTTTTCTTGCATAGAGCTGCTGTGGAACGGGTACGGCACAAAGCAGCTCCAGCGGCTGCATCAGAAACTTATCATGCTTAGAGACAAAAATCCATATACGCCGCAACATCTGCCTTGTGCTTGGATGAAGTGGGTTTTCAACGTATTTTAACATTCGTCAAAATGATGTTGGAGGAAATTGCAAAAACGGACAATTTCCGGTTCAAAAAATTGTCATAATTCCGACTTGAATTTTACAAATTGTAAGACTTTTGCTAAGATATGGGGGAAGCTGTTGTTGAAAACTCGGTGGAAACTGTTTAATTCCACCCGGAAAACAGGCGCTGCGGCTGGACTTTTGCACACTTTCCACGGAGTTTTCAACTTGTGGAAAAACTGCGGAACGTTTACGGAATGTATAGACATTTTTTGTGGAAAACTTTTTGCCTTGGCAAAACAGCAGAAGTGTGCCGTGCCGCCCGGGCAGCAGGCAAAACATTTTTACAGATGCCCAGTCCGGCCGGAAAGACGCTTTCTGTCGAAAAAATTTTAGGCGTCGAGGGAATAAAATCCCGGCAATTTGTGGCGAAGCCGGACGAGATATGGTATACTTTATTTTGGATTATCATAAACAAAATAAAACGCTCCGGTGCGGCGCAGACCGCCCGGAACGGAAGGAGCATAAAAAGATGGAAGAACGTAACCAGCCGCGCCGTCCGCGCCGCGATGCAGAGCAGCCGCAGCAGAAGAGCGAGAGCCTGATCTATGGCAAAAACCCGGTGACCGAGCTGCTCAAGAGCGGTTCCGGTGTGGACACCGTGCTCATTGCCGAGGGGATGGCCCCGGCAGTGGCGGCATACTATACAGCACTGGCCAAAGAGGCCGGCGCAACGGTCAAGCGGGTGCACCCCAACAAGCTGCGCCTGATGACCGGCACCGAGAGCCATCAGGGCGTGGCAGCCTTTGCCAGCGAGATCGAGTACGCGACCGTGGAGGATTTGCTGGCAGCAGCCAAGGCCAAGGGCGAACCGCCCTTTCTGGTGCTGAGCGACGGCATTGAGGATCCCCACAATCTGGGCGCAGTCATGCGCAGCGCATTGCTGTGCGGCGCCCACGGCATCGTCATCCCCAAGCGGGGCGGCGCGTCCGTCACCCCCACCGTCATCAAGTCCAGCGCAGGCGCTGCCGAGCGTCTGCCGGTGGCGCGGGTGGCCAACATCGGCGAGACCATCCGCCGTCTGAAGGAGCAGGGCGTGTTCGTCTATTGCGCCGACATGGACGGTGTGTCCCTGCGCAAAAATAACCTGACCGGCCCCATCGCGCTGGTACTGGGCAGTGAGGGCAGCGGCGTATCCCAACTGGTCAAGAAGCTGTGTGATGGCGTGGTGCGGCTGGATATGGCTGCACCCGGCACCGGCGTGGACAGCTATAATGTTTCGGTGGCAGCTGGCATTATCCTGTACGAGATCCAGTCGCAGCGCGCCGTAGAAGAATAAAACAAGCGGTAAACTCCATCCAGAACAGTGGGAGGAACAAGGATGCCGAACAATAAAAATGAACGCAAGGGCAATCAGGCGGGGGAGCTCTCGGCAGAGGAGCGTTTCCGCAACTTCTTCAGCACCAGTGTGATCGATCTGCCCGAGGAGATGACCCACCGGGACGAGCCTGCTCCGGTGGAGGAAAAGCCTAAGGCCGGGCTGCTGGGCAAGCTGTTCGGCCACGACAAGGAAGAGACGCCCGCCCCCGCACAGCCGGTGCTGGAGATCCCCACCGGTGAGATCCTGCTGGGGGCAGATGCAAAGCCGGTACAGCCGGAGCAGGAGGACATGGCGCTGGAGCTGCGCACCGCAGACCCTGTTCCGGTAATGCCGATGCAGCCCGCCCGCCCGGAGCCTGTCAAGGCCGTCCCGGCAGAGCCTGTGCCTGCACCCAAGGCGGCTGCTGCCGGGAAGCCACAGCCGAAAAAGCCTGCACCCCAGCCGGAGCTGCAGCCTGTTGCGGCCCCCCAAAAGCAGCCCAAGGCGAAGAACGCCCCGGAGACGCTGCTGCCGCAGGAGGAACTGGAACAGCGGGAGATGCAGCAGCTGAAGGATATGCTCAACGGCATGAGCGGCAAGGCAAAGCCTGCCCCGCAGCCCGCAAAACCTGTGCAGGCAGCGCCGCAGCCCAAGGTGCAGCCTGCGCCTGCACAGCCCGCCGCAGAGCCGGAGAAAGCCCCGGCAAAGGCAGCACAGAAGCCTGCCGAGGAGCTGCCGTCGGCGGTGTTTGCCAGCGTTCCGGCAGACCCGGAGACACTGCCGAAAAAGCCTGAGAAAAAGTCGATTTTCCAGATGTTCGGCACAGCAGAGGACGAGAAGCCCGCTGCCCGCAAGCCGGAAAAAGAGGATACTATGAGCCTGCCGCTGCTCCCGCTGGAGCAGGACGGCGCTCCTGCTGATGAAACAGTGCCCGCACCGGCAGCCGATGCAGCTGTGACCCCGGCACAGCCGGAGGACGCACCCGCAGCAGAAACCGCTGCCCCTGCCGAGGACACTGTGCCGGAATCCACCACCGACAAGCTGCACCACATGGCCGCAGAGCTGACCTTGCGCTGTGTGCTGGCGGGCATTCTGGCTGTGGTGCTGCTGCACCTTGGGCTGATGGCAGAACGTCTGCTGCCGCCGCTTTCGGTGCTGGACCCGGACGCTGCCCCGGCGGCGTTCTATGCCGCCAATCTGCTGCTGTTTGCCGCCAGCCTGTTTGTGGGCTACCCGGTGCTGCGGGACGGCCTGACCGGCTTGCGCGGCCGTCCCAGTGCAGACACCATGCCCGCGCTGGCTGCTGTGGCAGCGCTGCTGCAGGCAGTGGTGGCCATGCTGAATGCCAACGCCTACCGCAGCACCGAGGGCATCGGCCTGCTGACCGGTATGGCAGCGCTGGGGCTGTTTCTGGCGCTGGTGGGCAGCCGGGTAATGCTGGCTGCCGTGCAGGGCGGCTACACGCTGGCGGCAGAGGGCGGCGAAGTGCGAGGCGCTTACCGCACCCGCGATAAGGACCTGATCCGCGCCCTCGCCCGGGATCTGGAGCAGAAGGACCCGTGGGTGCTGCTGAGCCGCCCGGTGCAGACCGCCAGCGATGATTTTGTGGAGCAGAGCCTCAGCGAGCGCGCCAGCGAGCGTCGCGCCCGGAAGGTGGCCTGTATCCTGCTGGCGGCAGCAGTCCTCAGCGGCGTGGCCTTCCTGCTGTTTGGCGGCGGGATCAACTGCGCCGTGGCTGCGGCTGCTGCCGTGCTGTGCATGGGCGCACCCCTTTCTTCGGTGCTGGTGCCTGGGCTGGCGGCGCTGCGGCTGCAAAGAGCGGCTGCCGCTGTGGGCGCTGTGGTGCCCGGCTGGGCAGCCATTGAGGAGCTGGGCGGCATCGACACCATTGAGCTGGACGCCGATGACCTGTTTACCGCCGACAGCGTAACGCTGGAGGATATCCGCATCTTCAAGGGCGGCCGCATCGACCGCGCCATTCTGTATGCGGCAAGTGTGCTGAACGAGAGCTGCGACACCCTGCGCGGGCTGTTCAGCCAGATCATCGAGGACCGCACCGATATCCTGTTCCCGGTCAAGGATCTGGAGCAGCACACCGGGATGGGCTTCTCGGCATGGTGCGACAATAACCGCATACTCATTGGCACCCGCCGCTACATGGAGCAGGAGGGCGTGACCCTGCCGGAGCAGGACTACGAGGACAGCCATTCCAAAAACGGTGAACTGCAAATTTTGTATCTGGCAGTGTCCGGCAACCTGCACGCCATGTTTGTGCTGCGCTATGTGGGCGGCCGCAATGTGGCACGCAGCCTTGCTTCTCTGCAAAGGGAGAACATCCGTCTGCTGGTCACCAGCAAGGATCCCAGCCTGACGGCGCGGCACATCACAGAGGCGTACCATCTGCCGGAGGGCATGGTTACCGTGCTGGATGGCGAGCAGTGTCAGGCCATTGAAGCCGCTGATGCAGCCCCGGAAAAGCCTAAGTGCTGCTTGTACCACCACAGGGGCTTTGCCAGCCTGACCGGCGGCTTGCAGGCCGCAGATCAGGCACAGAATGCCGAGACAAGCGCCACAACGGTGCAGCTGGTGTCGGTGTGCTTCTCGGTGTTCATTGCAGTGCTGCTGACCTACGCGGGCAGCATCTGGCAGCTGTCCATTGCCACGGTGCTGATGTATCAGGCCGCATGGAGCGCCTTGAGCATCGCCGTCTGCGCCCTGAAGCAGCATAGCTGAAAGTTTTAGCATATCACAAAACGGGCTGTTGCACAGAACCTTGTGCAGCAGCCCGTTTTTGTGATCTTATTTTATTTTCTTGCGCATTTCGTAGTCGTTCAGGGCGGTCAGCGCCTCGCCGGAAAGGGGAACGAGCGCCAGCATATTGAAGATGGTCATCAGTCCGATGCCCACATCGCCCAGATCCCACACCACGGTGTAGGCCTGTGTGCCGCCGATTAGCAGCATGGCCAGCGTCAGCAGCTTGTAGGCAGTCTGGCTCCACCAGTTGTCGCCGCACAGGTAGGCCACATTGCCCCGGGCGTAGTACAGTACCCCCAGAAAGGTGGAGAAGCTGAACAGTGCTAAGATCACCGCAATGAACACGATGCCAAAGCTGCCCAGATGGTACTGCATGGCAGTCTGTAAAAGATCCATGCCGGTCAGCCCGGCGGTGATGTCCTGCGGCACCAGCAGCATCAGAAAGGCGGTGCAGCTGCAGATGACCACGGTGTCGATCAATACGCCCAGCGCCTGCACAAGCCCCATCTTTACCGGGTCGTCGCACTCCGCAGCGGCAGCAGCGCAGGGGGCAGAACCGCTGCCCGCCTCGTTGGAGAACAGCCCGCGCTTGACACCGTTCATCAGCACCGCGCCAAAGCCGCCTGCAGCCACCTGACGCAGGCCGAAGGCCTCGGCAAGGATGCGTGCCAGCACGGCGGGCAGCTGCCGGAAATTCAGCACCACGATGCCCACCGTGATGACAAAGTAGCACACCGCCATGACCGGCACGATGAAGTCAAGGCTTTTTACGGTGGCGTTCTTGCGCAGCACGATCAGCGCCGCCAGCAGAGTGAGCACCACGGTGGTAGCCAGCGGCGGGACGTGAAAGGCGTTTTCAAAGGCGGAACTGACCGAGTTGGAGATGACTTGGCTGATGCCGCACCAGCAGATCAGACCAGACACCGCAAACAGCACCGCGCACACGGAGCGCTTGAGCTTTTTGCCCCGTTTGCGCTCGGCCAGCACATGCAGGTAGTAGGCCGGGCCGCCCCGCCAGCCGCCGTACAGCGGGTCCGGCACGCGGTACTTCTGCGCCAGAGTGGACTCCACAAAGGAGGTGGAAGCACCCAGCAGCGCAGTGACCCACATCCAGAACACCGCGCCCGCACCGCCCGCCGAAACAGCGGCCACCACGCCCACAAGGTTGCCCATGCCCACCCGGGTAGCGGTGGAGATGACCAGTGTCTGGAAGGAGGAAAGCCCGCCCGCAGTCTGCTTTTTTTCGCACACTGCGCCGATCATATCCCGGAACAGCCGCACCGGCAGCAGCCTTGTGCGCAGGGTAAAGCCGATACCGGCTGCAAACAGCAGCACCACCATAAAGGAGATACCAATGCCGCCCGCCACCGGCAGGGTGAACAAATCGCCCCACAGCAGGCGGTAAAGTGCTTCAATCAAATCAACTATCAAGAAAACAGCCTCCTGTACTTTTGAGAAATAAAGTTGTTACTTCATTATAGTACAGCACAGAAGAATTGTAAAATCTAAAATATTGATAGAATAGATTGACCAAACTGAACGCAGTGCAGCAAATGCAAAATAATAATTCCACTGAATATGCCGCAGCTCGGCAGCGGAGGGCATTTAAATCGTCCTACAAAAAAGGGACTGCCGCACGCTTGTGCAGCAGTCCCGGAGGAAGAAGCGCCTTTCAGCGCGGGAATAGCTTACAGGATATCGATGTATTCACCGGCCAGTGCCTTGTTCATGCTGCGCACGGCGCAGAACTTGCCGCACATGCTGCAGGTGTCGCTGTGGTCGTCCTCGGGCAGGCGTGCATCGCGGATGGCCTTGGCGGTCTCGGGGTCCAGCGCACAGGCAAACTGTGCATCCCAGTCCAGTACGCGGCGGGCATCGCCCATCTTGTCATCGATGTCCCGGGCATGGGGGATGCCTTTGGCAATGTCGGCGGCGTGGGCGGCGATCTTGGAGGCCACGATGCCCTGCTTTACGTCCTCCACATTGGGCAGTGCCAGATGCTCGGCGGGGGTCACATAGCACAGGAAGGCCGCACCGCTGGCGGCTGCCACTGCGCCGCCGATGGCAGCGGTGATGTGGTCATAGCCGGGGGCGATATCGGTGACCAGAGGTCCCAGCACATAGAAGGGTGCGCCCATGCAGATGCTCTTCTGCACCTCCATGTTGGCGGCGACCTGATTCAGGGGCACATGGCCGGGGCCCTCCACCATCACCTGCACATTGTGCGCCCATGCGCGCTTGGTCAGCTCGCCCAGACGCACCAGCTCCTCGATCTGGCACACGTCGGTGGCGTCAGCCAGACAGCCGGGACGGCAGGCATCGCCCAGAGAGATGGTCACATCGTGCTCGGCGCAGATCTCGCAGATCTCGTCAAAGTGCTCGTAGAAGGGATTCTCGTTGCCGGTCATGCTCATCCACGCAAACACCAGAGAACCGCCGCGGCTCACGATGTTCATCTTGCGCTTGTGCTTGCGGATCTGCTCGATGGTCTTGCGGGTGATGCCGCAGTGCAGGGTAACAAAGTCCACACCGTCCTCTGCGTGCAGGCGTACCACATCGATGAAGTCCTGTGCGGTCAGCTCGGCCAGATCCCGCTGGTAGTGGATGACTGAATCATACACCGGCACAGTGCCGATCATCACCGGGCACTCGTGGGTCAGCTTCTGGCGGAAGGGCTGGGTGTTGCCGTGGCTGGACAGATCCATAATGGCCTCTGCGCCCATGTTCACGGCGCTCATCACCTTCTGCATCTCAATGTTGTAGTCCTTGCAGTCGCGGGAGACGCCAAGGTTCACGTTGATCTTGGTGCGCAGCATGGAGCCCACGCCCTCGGGGTTCAGGCAGGTGTGGTGCTTGTTTGCGGGGATGGCTACCTTGCCCTCGGCGACCCACTGGCGGATCTCCTCGGTGGTGCGGTATTCCTTTTTGGCTACGATCTCCATCTCCGGGGTGATGATGCCCTTGCGGGCGGCATCCATCTGGGTGGTATAAGTCTGCATACGCTGTGTTCCTCCAAATGATAGTTTATCTCTGAACAGCAGGGTGCTGGTCATGCATTGATGCAGGGGAGCCTGTGTGCCGGGAGCTTTCTCCTCGGACACGAGTACGGGTTGCGGCACCCAGCGGATGCTTCGTGCATTGAGCAGCACTCGCATCCTGCTGGCCGCTGCCCCAACAGCAACTTCCTGTTTCCGCCACTGGCGGCGGTCGTTGCTGTTGCAGGTCATTCCATCGCCCGCCCTACTGCCTGCGGCAGCAGGGTCCCACCCCAGCGGACGGTCCTCGGAGAAACTCCCGACCCGCAGGCAAGGGTGGCAGACAGGTAGCCGTCATTCAGAAAAAACAGTACGCTCTGGATGCCGGCACCTGCGCAAAATACGCTTTTCATGTTGGTTTTCTCCATGAATTTTGTAACGCGGCCCAAGGTGGTGCCCCCGGTTTGCCGCGGGATGATAGCTTACTTTATGATCTGCTCCGAAAGGGCGCGCAGTTCGCGGCACTCGGCCTCGATGTCCTTTGCGGCAAAGATAGCGCTTACCAACGCCACACCGTCCACGCCGGTGCCCTTGAGCTGCAGGATGTTCTCCTTGTGGATGCCGCCAATGGCCACCACCGGCACATCCACGGCGTTGCAGATGTCCAGCAGGGTCTGCCGGGGCATCTCGCTTACGTCCGTCTTGGTGTGGGTGGCAAATACCGCGCCTACGCCAAGGTAGTCTGCGCCGTGCGCCACAGCGTCCAGCGCTTCCTGTACCGTGTGGGCAGATACGCCGATCATCACGCCCTCGCCCACGCGCTGGCGCACCTGTGCAGCGGCCATGTCGTCCTGACCCACATGGATGCCCTCGGCGTGGCACTGCAAGGCCACCTCCACGTTATCGTTGATGAACAGCGGCACACCGTATTGCTGGCACAGGGCGTGGATCTGGATGGCTTCCTGTAAAAAATCGGCGTCGCCCAGCTGCTTTTCCCGCAGCTGTACACAGGTGGCACCGCCCTTCAGGGCACTTTCCACCTGCTGATACAAGGTCTGCTCGCCCACCCATGCGCGGTCGGTCACCGCGTACAGGAGCATGGTGTGTTTATCGCACTTCATAGTTTGCGCCTTTCTCCAGCTGATCGGGAGTCATGTTGTAAATGGCATCAATGATGTAATTGCGGTAGGTGGCGTTGCCGTCCTGCGGGGTGAGCCGCTGGTGGGCAATCTCGCCCGCAAGACCCATGGCGCACACCGCCGCAGCGGCGGCCTCCAGCGGCTGGCCGGGGTTAGCGGTGACAAAGGCCGCCGTCAGGGCAGAGAGTTGACAGCCCGTGCCGGTGATGCTGCTCATCATGGCGTTGCCGTTGCGGATGCAGTAGGCCTTTTGTGCATCGGCCACGATGTCAATAGCGCCGGTAATGGCGATTACCGCGCCGGTGCGGGCGGCAAAAGCCTTGGCAAAGGCCACGGCGCTGTCCAGATTTTCCTCAGTCACCTTGTCGGCTACGTCTGCATCCACGCCCTTGGTGGTGCCCGCGCCGGAGGCAAGGGTCTTGATCTCCGAGATGTTGCCACGGATCACCGTGAACTGCACCTCCCGCAGCAGGCGGAAGGCGGTGTCCGTGCGCAGATGGGAGGCGCCGGCACCCACCGGGTCCAGTACCACCGGATGCCCCAGCTGATTGGCCTTTTTGCCCGCCAGCAGCATACTGGTGACGGTGCGGCTGTTCAGCGTGCCGATGTTGATGTTCAGCCCGCCGCAGATGGCGGTGATCTCCTCCACCTCGGCGGCATCATCGGCCATGATGGGGGAGGCACCGCAGGCCAGCACCATGTTGGCGCAGTCGTTCACGGTGACGTAGTTGGTGATGTTGTGGATGAGAGGGCTGCGGCTGCGCAGGTTCTCAAAGGCGGTTTTGAGCATTCCCGGCACCTCCGCTCAGGAAAGGCTGTTCTGCATGGAGCGCAGAGCGCCGGAGCGCTGCAGGCTGAACACCACTGCACCGGCGATCACCGCACCCACGGCGGTGGAGATGAGGAAGGGCACGATGTAGGCGTAGAAAGCGATGTCCGCAGCGCTCTTGCCCATCAGGAAGATGGCCACGGGCCATGCGCACAGGCCGCCCAGAATGCTGGTGCCGAACACCTCACCCACCACGGTGGCAATCAGGTTTTTGGTCTTGTGGTATGCAAGGCCACACAGCAGCGCACCGAACATACTGCCCGGGAAAGCCATCAGGCTGCCCAGACCCAGCAGATTGCGCAGCAGGGAAGCCACAAAGGCCACGCCTACACCCCACCAGGGCCCCAGCAGAACGGCGCACAGCACATTGACCATGTGCTGCACCGGGGCGCACTTGCTGCCGAACATGGGAAAGCTGAACACGCTGCCCACCACGCACAGGGCACAGAACATACCGGCAAGGGCAAGCTTTTTGACAGAGAGATTCTTCATGATAAATTGGCTCCTTTTCAATCATCTGCGGCAGCGCAGGATGAATACCGGCGCTCCCGCAACAAAACAGCCCGTGCCCGCCACAAGGCGGGAACAGGTACGGAAGGTGCGGTCGAAACTTACTGGTTTCCTCTCACGCCGGAACACGGCTTCCCATCGCTGCATTCATCCAAGGCTCAGGGCGCTCCCCCTCAGCCGGCTGCGGAACCTCCGCAGAGGCACAAAAAAACAGGAGGGGCCCGGCGCGGCTCCTCCTGCAAAAAATCATAAAGGGTATGACTTCCTACGGCGGCATTATCCGCATCAGGTAAAAGGGTCGAAGCTTGCTATACTTCCTCTCAGCCCGCTGCACGAGCTCCCCTGTGTTTGATTGTGACTGTTATTTTACACCTCTTTCCCCAAAAATGCAAGAGGGAAGGGGGACGATTTGGAATGGCCTCCGCTTGCGCTCTGGCCATCTTCAGCGGAAAGATTATTTTTATTTCGCGTTTGTCGCGGCCTGCGGGAACTTGTCGGGGCAAAGCCCCTCCATCTGCTCACGCAGACCGCTCCGCCGCTTGAAAGCCCCACTGGGGCTTTCATTGCTACGCAACCGCGGCCTACTCCAAACGCATTTTCACAAGTGGGGTCGCAGAGCAACGCGGAGCGCATTTTCAATCGTTAAACTGTTTCATTATAAACCAAAGCCGCCGTGCAGAGGTCTGCGCGGCGGCTTTGGTCACAGAAAGGAGAATAATATGAAAAAGCAGAGAAAGTCGGGTTAACCCATGGTCACCTGCACCGTTACCTCAGTACCAGCGGCAGCCAGCGGCAGTACATTGCCGGAGATGGTCTTGCCGTCCACAGTAACGGCCTTGATGCCGTGCTGCACCCCGGCGGTGTTGTCCACCGTAATGTGGTACACCGCACCGCGGTAGCGGCGGGTCACGGTGAAGCCGGACAGGGTGTGGGGGATGCAGGGGTCTACCCGCAGGCCGTCCAAGGTGGGCTGGATGCCCAGAATGTACTGGCTGATGTTGAAGAAGGTCCATGCCGCCGTGCCGGTCAGCCAGCTGTTTTTGGCCTCGCCGAAGGTGGGAGCGTCCTTACCGGCTACCATCTGGCTGTAAACGTAGGGCTCGGTACGGTGGATTTCGGAGATGTCCTCAATATAGGCGGGGCAGGTCTTGCGGTACACCGCAAAAGCACGGTCGCCGTGGCCGAGCGTTGCCTCGGCGCAGCTGATCCACGGGTTGTTGTGGCAGAAGATACCGGCGTTCTCCTTGTATCCCGGAGGATAGCTGGAGATCTCGCCCAAATTCAGCTGGTAGCTGGTGTAGGCGGGCTGCAGCAGCACCACACCGTATTTGGTGTCCAGACGCTCTTCCACACTGGCAAGTGCCTGTGCGGCTTGTCCGCTCTCCTTGCCGATGCCAGCCATGACGCACATGCCCTGCGGCTCAATAAAGATCTGACCCTCGGTGCACTCCTTGCTGCCGACGGGCTTGCCGAAAGCATCGTAGGCACGGCGGAACCATGCGCCGTCCCAACCGGCGGTCAGGGTGGCCTGCTCCACGGCATCAATGTGCTTGCGGGCGGCAGCGGCCTCCTCGGTCAGATTCAGATGGTCGCACAGTTGGGCGTATTCGTGGCCGTACTTGACGAACATACCGGCAATGAATACGCTTTCGGCTACGGGACCTTCGCTGGGGCCGGTGATCTGGAAGCTCTCGCCCGGGTGCTCGGAGAAGCAGTTCAGGTTCAGGCAGTCGTTCCAGTCGGCGCGGCCGATGAGCGGCAGGCCGTGGGGGCCCAGATGGGTGCAGGTAAAGTTGAAGCTGCGGCGCAGGTGCTCCATCAGCGGCTGCGCCTTGGTGGCGTCGTTATCAAAGGGTACCTGCTCCTCCAGAATAGACCAGTCGCCGGTCTCCCGCAGGTAGGCGGCGGTACCGGCAATGAGCCACAGCGGGTCGTCGTTGAAGCCGGTGCCGATATCCCGGTTGCCTTTTTTGGTCAGGGGCTGGTACTGGTGGTAGGCGCTGCCGTCCTCAAACTGGGTGGCGGCGATATCCAGAATGCGCTCCCGGGCACGGGAGGGGATGATATGCACAAAGCCCAGCAGGTCCTGACAGCTGTCCCGGAAGCCCATGCCGCGTCCGGTACCGCTTTCGTAGTAGCTGGCGGAGCGGCTCATGTTAAAGGTGACCATGCACTGGTACTGGTGCCAGATGTTGACCATGCGGTTCAGCTTTTCCTCACCGGATTCCAGATGGTAGGTGGACAGCAGCTCTTCCCAGTGGGTGCGCAAGGCGGCGCGGGCTGCATCGATCTGTGCATCGGTGGCGTAGCGCTCCATCATGGCGTGGGCGCGGGTCTTGTTGATGACGCCCGGCGCAATGAACTTTTCCTGCTGCGGGTTCTCGATATAACCCAGACCGAACAGGATGCTGCGGCTCTCGCCGGGGGCGAGGGTCAGGTGGATGTGCAGTGCGCCCACCGGTGCCCAGCCGTGGGCAATGCTGCCGGAGCAGTGTCCGGCGCGGACGGCCTGCGGATCTGCCGGGCCGCCATATACGCCGCAAAAGGCATCCCGGGTGGTGTCAAAGCTGTCCACCGGGCAGTTTGCCCAGAACACGGCGTAGTGGTTGCGGCGCTCGCGGTACTCGGTCTTGTGGTAGATGACGCTGCCCTCTACCTCCACCTCGCCGGTGGAGTAGTTGCGCTGGAAGTTGGAGCTGTCATCCACAGCGTCCCACAGGCAGAACTCCACATAGCTGAAAAGGTCCAGCTCCTTAACGGTGGTGCCGCCGTTGCACACGGTCACGCGGTCCAGCTCACAGGCATCCCCCTTGGGGACGAACAGCTCCTGCCGGGCGGTCACACCGTCCTTTTTGCCCTCCAGAATGGTGTAGCCCAGACCATGGCGGCAGCTGTAACTGTCCAGCGGGGTCTTGGTGGGCTGCCAGCCCGGGTTCCAAACGGTGTCGCCGTCCTTGATATAGATCCGGTGGCCGTCCATGTCCAGCGGGGAGTTGTTGTAGCGGTAGCGGGTCAGGCGGCGCATCCGGGCGTCCCGGTAAAAGCTGTAACCGCCCGCCGTGTTGGAGACCAGACTGAAGAAGTCCTCGCTGCCAAGGTAGTTGATCCAGGGCAGGGGTGTCTGCGGGGTGGTGATGACATATTCTTTATTCTGGTCATCAAAATATCCGAACTTCATAATGCTTCCTCCTTAAAACTGCGCCTTGTCAGGTGGGCAGTGTGTCGATTGCGAAAACGATTAAGGCGCTGCGAAAGAAGCAATCTCATCACGCTAAGCATACCCTATCCCACCCAAAAATGCAAGAGCTTTTTGCAAAAATCTCAACGGAAATTTAAAAATAATCTGCGCAGCCCCGGCGGTTTTCGGCGGCATTCTGCGCTGCGCAAACCGGCGAAACGCGGAACGAAAGACCCGAAACCCATTTTAAAAGTAATATATACATACAGCCTCTGACACCGAAAACCATAACGAAACTGCAACGAAAATTTTTCCGTTTTAATCGAAATGTAACGAAAGTGAATCGAGATGCACAATTTTTACAGGCCAAATTGAAACGAAATGCCAAAAGTGATGCAGCTGAGCTAAAACTTTTGCGTTTTCACTTGATTTTTGGTACAGAATGCGCTATATTGAGATTGCGAAAACGATTAAGGAACTCGCGAGAAACATTCCGCAGCTCCTTTCCTTGGAAGGAGGCCATAAGATGCCGTCCCTGAAGGATCTGGCAAAAGAGTGCGGCGTATCCGTCGCAACTGTCAGTAAGGCGCTGAACGGCCAGCCAGACATCGCACCGGCCACGCGGGAGCGCATCTGTGCAGCAGCCCGCCGCATGGGGTACCTGCCCAACGCAGCGGCCCGGGCGCTGAAAACCAACCGTACTTACAATCTTGGCGTTCTGTTTGTAGATGAAAAGCAGAGCGGCCTGACCCACGAGTACTTCTCCGCAGTGCTGGACAGCTTCAAGGTAGAAGCGGAAAAGCGCGGCTATGATATCACCTTTATCAACCACAACATCAGCGGCAAGTCCATGAGCTATCTGGAACATTGCCACTACCGGGGTGTGGACGGCGTGGTGATCGCCTGTGTGAACTTTTATGATCCACAGGTGGTGGAGCTGGTCAACGGCGATGTGCCGGTGGTGACCATCGACCATGTGTTCAACAACCGGATGGCGATCCTTTCAGACAACGTGGTGGGCACAAAGGCTCTGGTACAGCAGGCATGGGCCTGCGGACACCGGCGTATCGCCTTCATCCACGGCGAAAAGACCGCCGTTACCGAGAATCGCTTGGCAGGCTTCTATCAAGCCTGCGAGGAACTGGGGTTGAAGGTGCCGGAGGAGTACGTCCGCTGCGGTGTGTACCACGATGTGGATCGCTGCGCAGAGGAGACCCGGGCGCTGCTGGCACTGCCGCAGCGGCCCACCTGCATCATCTTCCCGGATGACTTTTCCGCACTGGGCGGCTACAACGCCCTGACCGAAGCGGGCTTGAGCATCCCGGAGGACATCTCGGTGATGGGATACGATGGCATCTATCTCTCCCGGGTGGTCAAACCCCCGCTGGTGACCTACCAGCAGAACACCAAATCCCTTGGCAGGCTGGCAGCGGATAAGCTGATCGAGCTGATCGAGCATCCGCGTGTGACCCTGCCGGAGCAGATCCGGGTGTCCGGCAAACTGCTGGACGGCGGCTCCGTCCGCATCCTTTAACAAAGGCCCACAACTCCCGGCGCGGAGTTTTTGAGAATGAATTTTTTAATTGGAAAACCATGAAGGAGGTTTACCCTTATGAAAAAGATCTCTCGTCGTAATTTCCTGCTCGCTTCCGGTGTCGTGACTGTTGGTGCTGCTCTGGCAGCCTGCGGCGGCAGCTCCAGCAGCACTGCTGCTTCCTCTGCGGCTCCCGCATCCTCCGCTGCTGCTTCTGCTCCGGCTGCTGCCGAGGGCAAGGTGCTGAACATCTGGTGCTGGAATGATGAGTTCCAGAGCCGCTTCAACGACTACTATCCCGAGGTCAAGGAGATCGCAGCCGACAAGTCCACCACCACCCTGAAGGACGGCACCACCGTGAAGTGGACCATCAACGCTAACGAGAACAACAACTACCAGAACAAGCTGGACGAGGCTCTGCTGAATCAGGACTCCGCTGCCGATGACGACAAGATCGACATCTTCCTGATCGAGGCTGACTACGCTCTGAAGTATGTGGATTCCGACTACGTTCTGGATGTCAAGAAGGACATCGGCCTGACCGATTCCGATCTGGCCGGCCAGTACCAGTACACCAAGGATATCGTTTCTGTGGACGGCAGCCAGCGCGGCACCACTTGGCAGGCTACCCCGGGTCTGTTCGCATACCGCCGCAGCATTGCCAAGGAGGTGCTGGGCACCGATGATCCCGCCGAAGTGCAGACCTACCTGTCCGACTGGGATAAGTTCAACGATGTAGCTGCCAAGGCTGCTGCCAAGGGCTACAAGATGCTGTCCGGCTTTGACGATGCTTACCGCACCTTCTCCAACAACGTCTCCGCGCCTTGGGTCACCGGTACCACCGTTACCGTGGACGAGAACCTGATGAAGTGGGTGGATCAGACCAAGGAGTACACCGACAAGGGCTACAACAACAAGTCCAGCCTGTGGGACAGCCAGTGGGCTTCCGATCAGGGCCCCACCGGTAAGGTGTTCGGCTTCTTCTACTCCACTTGGGGCATCAACTTCACCCTGCTGGGCAACTCTCTGGCAACTCCTACCGCTGAGGGCGGCAAGGAAGAGGTTGGCAACGGCATCTACGGCGACTACGCTGTGTGCGAAGGCCCTCAGCCCTACTACTGGGGCGGCACCTGGATCTGCGGCGCAGCCGGCAGCGACAACCTTGAGACCATCAAGGACGTTATGCTGAAGCTGACCTGCGATGAAGCCATCATGAAGCAGATCACCATGGATACGCAGGACTACACCAACAACGAGAAGGCCATGAACGAGATCGCCAGCAGCGATTACAAGTCCGACTTCCTCGGCGGCCAGAACCACATCGCTCTGTTTGCAGAGGCTGCAACCAAGATCGATATGTCCAACGCCGGCCCGTACGATCAGGGCCTGAACGAGAGCTTCCAGAACGCTTTCAAGGATTACTTCACCGGCAACGTGGAGGAGGATGCCGCCAAGGCAAACTTCGAGACCGCCATCAAGGAGAAGTACCCCGAGCTGACCGACGTGGTATGGCCCGCATAAGCGGTTTTACTCCGAACTGAAAATTGAAGCAAAGGGGCGGGCGGCGTATCTCGCCCGCCCCTTTGGTTTTGCTGTGACCCGGCAGGAGGGAGATCTCATGGGAGAAAAAACAAAGAAGAAAGGGTCGATCAGCTACGCGAAATGGGGCTATATCTTCATTGCACCGTTCTTTATCATCTTCGCGGTATTCCAGCTGATCCCTCTGGCATCCACCATCTATTACAGCTTTTTTGAGTATTACCGCAGCGGCCTGAAGATCATCGGACCCAGCTTTGTGGGCCTGAAGAACTACATCACCCTGTTCGCGACCGATCTGCCCAAGTATTTTGGCAACACGCTGATTTTATGGATCATCGGCTTTATCCCGCAGATCATCGTCTCGCTGCTGCTGGCGGCATGGTTCACCGACCTGCGGCTGAAGCTGAAGGGACAGACCTTCTTCAAGACGGTCATCTACATGCCCAACCTGATCATGGCCTCGGCTTTTGCCATGCTGTTCTTCGCCCTGTTCTCGGATAACGGCCCGGTGAACGCAGTGCTGCTGAGCATGGGCTGGATCAAGACCCCCATCAGCTTTTTGAATACCGTGTGGGGCAACCGTGGTCTGGTGGGCCTGATGAACTTCCTGATGTGGTTCGGCAACACCACCATCATGCTGATGGCAGCCATTATGGGCGTAGATCCCACCCTATACGAGGCTGCAGAGCTGGACGGCTGCACCCCGAACCAGATGTTCTGGAAGATCACCCTGCCCCTGATCCGCCCCATTCTGGTCTATGTGATGATCACCTCCATGATCGGTGGCTTGCAGATGTTCGATGTGCCGCAGATCTTGACCAACGGCAAAGGCGGCCCCGACCGTACCTCCACCACCATGATCATGTACCTGAACAACCACCTGTTCAGCAAGAACTACGGCATGGCCGGTGCAGTATCTGTGGTGCTGTTCCTTGTGTGTGCAGTGCTGTGCGTCATCGTGTACTTCTCGCTGACCAAGGAAGATGACGGCCTGACCAAGGCCCAGCGCAAGGAACTGAAAGCAGCCAAAAAGGCTGCTGCCAAAGGAGGGAAATAAGTATGGCACATACGCCTAAAAACCAGTCCGAAAAGGCGATCTTGACCGCCCGCCGCGCGTGGTGCTATCTGGTGCTGGTGCTGATCAGCTTTCTGTGCCTGTTCTTCTTCTATGTGCTGATCATCAACTCCACCCGCACCCACTTCGAGATCCAGAAGGGCTTCTCGCTGATGCCGGGCAAGTCCATCATCACAAACTTCCGCAACGTGCTTACGGACGCCAACATCCCTGTGGTAAGCGGCATCCGCAACAGCCTGCTGGTGTCTGCCTGCTCGGCAGCGCTCAGCGTCTACTTCTCGGCACTGACAGCCTACGGCATCTACGCCTATAACTTCAAATTCAAAAAGGCCGCCTTTGCCCTGATCCTGCTCATCATGACCATGCCCACACAGGTGTCCGCACTGGGCTTTCTGCAGTTGATCTCCAAGATGGGCTTGAAAAACAGCTTCATCCCGCTGATCGTTCCCAGCATTGCAGCACCTACGGTGTTCTTCTTCATGAAGCAGTATCTGGACGCCTCCCTTCCCATGGAGATCGTGGAAGCCGCTCGCATTGACGGCGCAGGCGAGTTCTATACCTTTAATAAGATCGTGCTGCCCATCATGAAGCCGGCTTTGGCTGTGCAGGCCATTTTCTCCTTCGTGGCAAGCTGGAACAACTACTTCATCCCGGCTCTGGTGCTGGATACCGCCGACAAAAAGACCCTGCCGATCCTGATCGCTCAGCTGCGCAGCGCGGACTTCCTGAAGTTCGATATGGGCAAGGTGTACATGATGGTGGCCATCGCCATTCTGCCGGTCATCGTCGTCTACCTGCTGCTGTCCAAGTTCATCGTCCGCGGCGTTGCACTTGGCGGCGTTAAAGGCTAATGACCTCACAATAACACCTTCATTTCTCTGTTACAGCATAGCAAAGCCCCCGGGGGTCACACCCTCGGGGGCTTTGTGCGTTATAGTTGGTGAGCAAAAACGATTTGGAATGGCTTCCGCTGCGCTCTAGCCATTTTCAGCGGAAAAATTATTTTATATTCGGGATTCAGAAACGTCTGCGGGCGTTTCTGAATCCCCTTTTCACAGGAAGAGCCGTAACCGGGAGAGGCAGTTGCAATATCTTTGCGCCCCTTTCGTGAAAAAGTAACTCTGGAAAATCCGCAGATTTTCCAGAGTTACAACTATAAAAATATTCTTTCCGCTATTTATGCGCAAAGCGAACGCGGAGCGCATTCAAAATCGTCCCACGCGGGGGAGTGTGCGATGGGATTCAGATCAAGATCCCATCGCAATGGTCGATCTCGTGCTGGATGATCTGTGCCGTCCAGCCGGTAAAGGTCTTGATGCGGAGTTTACCGTCCATGGTCTGGTACTGCACCTTGATGCTCTGGTAGCGCTTTGCTTTCCGCACGCCTTCCAGCGAAAGACAGCCCTCCTCGGCCTCGTACAGGCCGGATTTTTTCAGGATGACCGGGTTGAACAGCACCAGATACCCGTCCTCGGCCTCCACCGCGATGATGCGCTTGAGCACACTGATCATGTTGGCTGCCATGCCCACACAGCCGTCGGCGTGGGCGGTCAGGGTGTCCAGTAAGTCCCGTGCAACGGGCGCGTCCTCCGGGGTGGCGGGGGCGGACTTCTGCGCCAGAAACAACGGGTCGTGCATGATAGGCTGGATCATAGTAAAATCTCCTTTATTCTTCAGTGCGGCTTAAAAAGATGCCTGCCAGCAGCCCGGCAACCGCCGGGAACACCCAGCCAAAGCCCAGTGCTGCCAGCGGCAGAGCGTTGGCAAGAGCAGAAAGCGGGCCAAGCGGCAGCGCAGCGGCAATGCTCTGCACGGCGGTACAGCCGATACACAGCGGGTAAACTCGGTGGCGCTGTTCCAGCCCGGGCACGAAGGAAAGTACGATCAGCACAATGGCCACCGGGTATAACGCGTTGAGCACTGGGACGGACAGGCGCAGAATTTCTGCCAGCCCCAGATTTGCGATCAGCATACTGGCAGCGGCAAAAAAGGCGGCAAGAACAGGGTAGGGGATGCGGGGCAGCAGGGTGTGGAAATACTCTCCCACACAGGCAATCAGCCCCACACAGGTGTTGAAGCAGGCCAGCATAAAGATGGCGGCAAGGAGCACCAGCCCTGCTTTGCCGAACAGCCGCTCGGCCAGCACGGTCAGCACCTCGGCACCGGTGGCAAGGCCGGGCACGGCGGCACCGGTCAGTGCTCCGGCGTGCCCCAGCATGGTGTAGACCGCCAGCAGCAGCCCGCCCGCCACAAACCCTGCACGGATGGCACTGCGCTGCACGTCCTGCTCCCGGGCAACGCCTTGCGCCCGGATGTTCATGGCAATGACCGCGCCAAAGTTCAGCGCCGCAAGGGCGTCCATGGTCTGGTAGCCGTACAATACGCCCTGTAACACGACCGTGGAACGATACGTCTCGGTGGGCGCAGCGTACTGCGCCGCCAACGGGTGCAGTAGGCAGCCGCCGAACAGGATCAGAATCAGAACCAGCAGGCAGGGGCAGAGCAGCCTGCCCAGCCAGCGGGTGAGCCTGTCCGGGTGCAGCGCTACCAGAAAGGCCGCGCTAAAGAACAGCACGGAGTACCCCAGCTGCAGCCCGGCGCTGCTGCCCAGCAGCGGGGTAAGCATGGCAAAGGAGGTGCTTGCGGTGCGCGGAATAGCCAGACACGGCCCGATGGACAGGTAGATCAAGATCATGAATACCTGTGCGAATACCGGGTGCACCCGCCCGGCCAGCTTGTCCAGACCGTCTGCCCGTGCCACCGCGATGACCCCTGCGACTGGCAGACCCACGGCACTGATGGCAAGCCCCAGAAAGGCGGGCCAGAAGTTTGTCCCTGCCTTTGCGCCAAGATCGGGTGGGAAGATCAGATTGCCTGCCCCGAAAAACATGGAAAACAACGTAAAACCGACGAGCAACAGCTTGCGGCCCTTGAGCGCTTGTGTCAATACCGTCCCCCTCTTTCCTGCGCCGGTGCAAAGATGCACCGCATACTGTATCCAGTTTACACTGGATGTAAATTCATGTCAAGCATACGACGATTGAACAAAAGTATATACATTGAAAGCCGACCCGCCGCAGGTGGTGCACAGGTCATTCCCCTTTGCGGGACGGTATGGTATACTATACCTTATAATAGGCAGTGGAAGAGGGCAGTTTATGAAGCAGAACAAGCAGTTTTTTCGCCGTTTGCTGGCGGTGGCGTTCTGGCTGGCGGTGTGGCAGGCCGCAGCTATGGCCATCGGGCAGGAGGTGTTTTTGGTATCGCCGGTGCAGGCGCTGCGCACTTTGGTTCAACTGCTGCCAAGGGCGGATTTCTGGCAGCGGGTGGGCTTCAGCACCGGGCGCATTCTGCTGGGCTTTGTGCTGGGCGCAGTGGTCAGCGTGGTGCTGGCGGTATGCGCTGCCCGGTGGAGCGCCGCCGATGCACTGCTGGCTCCGGTGATGCAGCTGGTCAAAGCCACGCCGGTGGCAAGCTTTATCATTCTGGCGCTGGTCTGGGTGCGGGGCAGTGCCCTTTCGGTGCTCGTCAGCTTTTTGATGGTGCTGCCGGTGTTGTACGGCGCGGTGCGCACCGGCATTGCCGGGGCAGACGTGCAGCTGCTGGAAATGGCGGCAGTGTTCCGTCTGCCGCCGGGTCGCCGCCTGCGTGCGGTCTGGCTGCCGGCGGTGCTGCCGGCTTTCCGGCAGGGGTGCAGCGTAGCGCTGGGCATCTGCTGGAAAAGCGGCGTGGCGGCCGAGGTCATCGGCCTGCCCAACGGCAGCATCGGCGATGCGCTGTACCGCGCCAAGATCACCCTTTCCACTGGGGAACTGTTTGCGTGGACCTTTGTCATCATTCTGCTGAGCGCAGGCTTTGAAAAGCTGTTCCTGTTTGCACTGGATAAAGCTGTTGGCGCAGTGCTGGGAGAGGAGGGGACAAAATGCTGAAGCTTCAACACCTGACAAAACGGTTCGGCGCGGCACCGCTCTTCACCGACCTGTGCATGGAGGTGGACGCCCCCGTGGTGCTGTGGGCACCCAGCGGTTGGGGCAAGACCACCTTGCTGCGCATCTTGATGGGGCTGGAGCGCCCCACCGCCGGCAGTGTGGAGGGTGTGGGCCGGGTGGCAGCGGTCTTTCAGGAGGACCGCCTTTGCCCTCAGCTGAACGCGGTGCAGAACGTCACTTTGGTGCTGCCGGGGGCAGAAAACCAGTACAAAGAGCAAATTATAAGTGATTTTCAACAACTTGGAATGGAACTTGCCGCCTTGCAGCTGCCCGCCCGCAGACTTTCCGGCGGGCAAAAGCGGCGGGTGGCGCTGCTGCGGGCGCTGTGGGCATCCAGCGACACCCTGCTATTGGACGAGCCATTTACCGGCATGGACCCGGACACCCTGCAGCGGGCGGCGGCGCTGCTGCGGCAGCGCTGCGCGGGCAAGCCGGTGTTGCTGGCTACCCACGACGAAAGCGCCATCCGCGCCCTCGGCTGGCCGGTGGTGGAACTGGAAAAGCTGGGACGTTCTTGAATGCCCTCCGCTTCGCTCTGGGCATGATTTAAGGAAATTTTTTTTCAAATATGGCGTTTGTTTTAAAATCACCTAAAAAGCAAGGACGTGCAGCCCGCAGGCTGCACGTCCTTGCTTTATAGAATATTCTTTACCCGAACAGGCTTTTGGTGTTGTGAGAGTATACAGAAAGGACTAAACCGACGCAGATATACAGCATAAGCACCGAGCTGCCACCGGCAGAGTAGAAGGGCAGGGTGACGCCGATGACCGGCAGCACCCGCAGGTTCATGCCCACGTTCACCGCGATCTGCGCCATCAGGGCACCGCCGATACCGGCGCAGATGTAGCTGCCCAGCAGATCTTCGCTGCGGGCACCGGTGGCAAAGGTTTTGATCACCAGCGCCAGCAGAACGCCCAGCACCACGCAGCAGCCCACAAAGCCCGCCACGTTGCCGATCCAGCTGAGGATGAAGTCATTGTGGGCGTTGGGCACACTGTAATACCGGCCGGTGAATAGACCGTTGCCAAAGATGCCGCCGGAACCCAGCGCGATCTCGCCGCGCTGCTGCTGGTAGATGATGTTCTTCCATATCGTCTCGCTGGGGGCCCAGCCGGTGGTGTTTTCCGGGTCCAGCACCGCCAGAATGCGGTACCACTGGTATCCTTTGCCGATCTTATCGCTGAAAAAGGCAAAGGCCATCGCCACGGCAGCGCCCGCCGCCGCAAAGGCTGCAAAGATATACTTCCAGCTCAACCCCGCCGCAAACATCATGCAGCAGCCGATGATGCCGTAGATGATGGCGGTGCCGTCATCGCCCTGCACATGGATGATGGCAATGGGCACCAGCAGATGCAGCAGCAGCTTTGCCAGCTCCTTTGGTTCGTTGATGCGGCTGCGCACATTGTTCAGGTGCATGGCAAAGGTCAGGATAAAGCTGATTTTTGCCAGCTCTGTGGGCTGAAAGGTAAAGCCGCCCAGTTTGTACCAGGAGTAGTTGTCGGTATCGCCGGCGTTGTAGCCGATGGTCAGCGGGCCGATGGATACGTTGCGGATGACCAGCGTGGGCAGCACCAGACCCCACGTCAGCACAACGTGCACCGGCCACACCTTTACAAGGCTGCGGTAGTCCACGCAGGAGAGCAGCAGCGCAATCACGATGCCAATGACGGAAGCGCCCGCCTGCACCAGCGCCCGGCGGTAGTCGCCAATGCCGATGATGGCACCGGTCACCTCGTCGGTGGCAAAGCCGTTGCCCTGCTTAGCTGCCCACGAGGACAGCGCCAGCACCGCCATAACGCTGCTGAAAATGCACAGCAGCAGATAAATCTTATCGCTGCGCTTAAAATATTGTCGAATGCTATCCAAGGAAAGCACCGCCTTTCGTCAGAACAGTCTGCCGGAGTGTGCCTGCGTACAGGCGATAAAAACCCAACATATCGCTATTATACACAAATCCCCCTGCCAATGCAATGCGCCGGGTGTGACGGAATGGTAAAACATTGCCGGGGTGCTTGACAAAGCCCCGGTTGCATCCTACAATGAACCTGTGGGCGCAGCCTTGCGCACAACAGCCCCGGCAGTGTGCCGGGGGAGAGGAACGGGAAAGAAGAAATGGAACATACAGTTTATCGCCGCCTGCTCAGTGCAGTGTGCGCCATCGCACTGGCCTTTACGGTAGTGTGCCCGGCAGTGGCCGCTGCACCGGAGGAGACCACCGGCACCCCCCAGACCCTGACTGCCTCTGAGGTAAAGGAGATGCAGCAGACGGATGCCGCCGTCACCGCCCTGACCGACAGCGCCGCCTACGCCGGAATGTCGGAGAAAGCGCGTCAGACTGCTGCGCTGGCGCAGCTGGATGAGCTGGCGGCGCAGGGGCTTGTGAAAAAGGACAGCATCTATGTGGATGCGGAAAACGGCATGATAAGCTTTACTTACAGCTGCGGCGCACTGGGCGGTATTCTGCTCACTGACAGCGAGAGCGAGGCGGACGCCGCCCTGCCCGGGCCGGAGATGGAGGATGCGCCTGCCCTGCTCGCTGCCGAGAACGGCACCGTGGGCAATGCGGTCATCTACTATGCCTTTGATAACGGGGTGAACAGCAACCGCTACCCCTACTATTCTTATATGAAGGACTACTGGAACGGCTACGGCCTGGACACTCATCTGGACATGATGGTGACCGTCTCCGACCTGAAACGGATGGCAGACTACGACCTTGCCATCCTTAGCGCCCACGGCGCGTATTATACCTATGAGTACGGCTGGCTGTGGAAAAAGCAGGCCACTGCGCCCATCCTCCTGCTGCTGGAAAAATCGGATTTCTGGAACGACCTGCGCTACGGCATGGATCTGCTCAGCCACCGGGTTATCAAGGTAAACGGCTGCTACGCCGTCACCGGAGGCTTTTTCAGCAATGCCTACCGGGGCGGGAAGCTGAACGGCACCATCGTGCTTTCGGAGACCTGCGAGTTCTACGGACGCAGCGGCCATGTGAACACTGCTCTTTCGGATGGGCTGCTCTCCGGCGGGGCAAAGGCTGTGGCGGGCTTTGTGAACAACGTATACAGCGTGTACTCCCGCAGTATGCTGTGGGCGACCGTGAACCGTCTGATCGAGGGTGAGACCTTGCAGCAGGCCATTGATTACGGCCTTGAGGTCTACGGCGAAAACGACATCGTGTGGTATCTCAACCAGAACACCGGACGGCATCCGCACCCGGCGGCGTCCTACCCCATCATTCAGGGCAACGGCACCGCTCGGCTCACCGCGCCCGGCACGGCAACGAACAGTGCTGTAGAGCAGCAGACCCCTGCCGCCGCCTGACCATTGCACTTTTGCACGTTTTATATTATACTTAGGGATGGCAGGCGTCTGCCATCCCTTTTTTGAAACGATGAGGTAACCTTCATGTCAGAATATATCACCCATTCCCGCGCCGAAACGGTGGCGCTGGGCAAACGGATGGCCGCTGTGCTGGCCCCCGGGGCGCTGATCGCCTTTACCGGCGGTCTGGGCGCTGGCAAGACCGCCTTTACCGAGGGCCTTGCCGAGGGTCTGGGCTGCACCGACCCGGTGTCCAGCCCCACCTTTGCCATCGTGAACTACTACCGGGGCCCGCGCCCGCTGGCGCACTTTGACCTGTACCGCATTTCTACCGAGAATGATCTGTGCGCGGCAGGTTTCTACGATTATCTGGATCAGGGCGCTGTGGTGGCAGCAGAGTGGAGCGAGAACTTTGCCGACCTGCTGGCACTGGAAAACCCCATCCGGGTGAACATCGAACGTCTGGACGATACCACCCGCAAGATCACCATTGAGGGGGTGACGGTATGAATATTCTGGCCGTGGATACGGCGGGCAAGACCGCCGGTGTAGCCCTGCTGCAGGACGACCGCCTGCTGTACGAGGTGTATCTGGATGGCGGCATGACCCACAGCGAAACGCTGATGCCCATGATCGACACCTGCTTAAAGATGTGCGGGCTGACCTGTGCGGACATCGACCTGTATGCTGTCAACGCAGGCCCGGGCAGCTTTACCGGCCTGCGCATCGGGCTGGCCGCCGTCAAGGGGTTGGCCTTCCCGCGCGAGACCCTGTGCGCCCCGGTGTCTACGCTGGAAGCGCTGGCTGCTGCCCACACCGGCGAGGGCACGGTGCTCTGCGCACTGGATGCCCGCCGCGCACAGGTATATAGCGCAGCGTTTGACCTTGCCACCCACGCCCGCCTGCTGGACGATGACGCCCGGGCGGTTGCAGATCTGGCTGATTTTGTAGAAAATTGCAAAAAGCCCCTGTTTTTTGTTGGTGATGGCGCGGGTCTGTGCTATAATAAATACAGCGATGTGCCGGGTGTGCTGCAAACACCCCCGGCGCTGCGGGGCGGCCGTGCCGCTGCCGTAGCACTTGTGGCAAAGCAGATGGCCGCAGCCGGGCAGGCTGTGCTGCCGGAGGCGCTGCTGCCGGACTACCACCGTCTCAGTCAGGCGGAGCGGGAGCGGGCAGAGCGTCTGGCTGCCGAAGCCGCAGCAAACAAACAATAAAAGCGGAACTGTGACCACTCACAGGGAAAGGACGTTTTTCCATGGCAAAACCCATTGCACTTGCCGCCGACCACGGCGGATTTGAACTGAAAGAGGCTGTCAAGGCACATCTGGAAGAGCTTGGTCTGGAGTATATCGACTTTGGCACCCACAGCACCGACAGCGTGGACTACCCCGACATGGCTGTGCCCGCTTGTGACGCAGTGGTGAGCGGCCAGTGCGAGAAGGCACTGCTGTTCTGCGGCACCGGTGTGGGCATCAGCATGGCTGCCAACAAGATCAAGGGCATCCGCGCCTGCTGCTGCTCCGACAGCTTCAGTTGCGAGTATACCCGCCGCCACAACGACGCCAACGCCCTGTGCATGGGCGGCCGCGTAGTGGGCGCAGGTCTTGCCTGCCAGCTGGTGGATATCTTCCTGAACACCCAGTTTGAGGGTGGCCGTCATCAGCGCCGCATCGACAAGCTGACCGCACTGGAAAACCGCTGATTGAAATTTTTGTAATTTCACAGAGAAGCTTGCTGTGCAAGCTTCTCTGTGAAAAAATCCTTTTGTGCGCCCACCGGGCGGGCAAGGGCACAGATCAGTACCCGATAGAATGTTCTATATAAATTAAGGAGCGTGTTTTTATGACCCCGATGATCGTTGAACATCCGCTGCTGCAGCACAAGATCAGCCTGCTGCGCAACAAACAGACCGGCACCAAGGAGTTCCGTGACCTCGTTGGCGAGATCGCAACTCTGCTGTGCTACGAGGCTACCCGCGATCTGCCGCTGGAAGAGGTGGAGATCGAAACTCCCATCACCATGGCAAAGACCAAGGTGCTGGCAGGCCGCAAGCTGGCTCTGGTGCCCATCCTGCGCGCAGGCATGGGTATGCTGGACGGCATGCTGACCCTGCTGCCCGCTGCCAAGGTTGGCTTCATCGGCCTGTACCGTGACGAAAAGACCCTGCAGCCTGTGGAGTACTTCTGCAAGCTGCCGCAGGATATCGCCGAGCGCGACGTTCTGGTGCTGGACCCCATGCTGGCTACCGGCGGCAGCGCCATCGATGCCATCACCCAGATTAAGAAGCACGGCGCAAAGCGCATCAAGTTCATCGGTCTGCTGGGCGCACCGGAGGGCATCAAGGCTCTGCACGAGGCACACCCCGATGTGGACATCTATCTGGGCGCACAGGATGACTGCCTGAATGAGAATGGCTACATCGTGCCCGGTCTGGGCGATGCAGGCGACCGTATCTACGGCACCAAGTAAAACATATCTATAAAAAACAATGCCGGAGCGTTGATGCTCCGGCATTGTTTTTTATCTTACATCTCGCTGCTGCGCAGAAAACGCACCAGCATGGGCAGCTCGTACAGCAGCATCAGCAGCCAGCCCACGGCGTAGCTGAAGGGCAAAGCTTCAATGTCCATTTTCAGCACCAGCACAAACAGGGCGGCGGCGGCCACACGGCCACCCATGTTCAGCATACTGCTGTTCAGGGTGACCTTCAAATCGCCCATGCCCCGGAAAAAGCCCTGAATGCCGTTGGTGGCGGCGGGCATCAGATAAAACAGCGAGATGGTGCGCAAAAACCGCACGCCCAAGTCCACTACGGCGGGGTCGGTGGCGAACAGCCGGATGATGGGCTGGGCAAACAGCAGACAGATGGCCGTAAGCAGGATGCCATAGGCAAACTCAATGCGCATCCCGCAGTGGTAGCCTTGCCGTACCCGGTCGGCCTTGCCCGCACCGCGGTTCTGCGCCATCAGGGTGGTCATGGCGTGGCCGATGTTCTGCTGCGGGGTGTAGGCAAAGTCGTCGATGCGAGAGGCGGCGGTAAACGCAGCCATAGCGTTGACGCCCATGGTGTTCACGATGGCCTGCACCGCAATTTTGCCCAGCTGCACTGTGGCCTGCTGCATGGCGCTGGCCCAGCCGTAGCTTACGGTCTTGCGCAGCAGCTTGCCGTCATACACCAGCCACCGTCTGCCCAGCTGTAAAACCGGCACCTTATAGCGGATGTACACCACGCACAGCAGGCAGCAGGCAGCCTCGCTGAGCACGGTGGAAAGGGCACAGCCCTCGCTGCCCCAGCCCAGCGCTTCCACAAAAAACAGGTCGCCACCAATGTTCAGCACCGCACTGATCATCAAAAAATACAGTGCGCTCTTGCTGTCGCCCAGCGCACGCATGGTGGCAGCCAGAAAATTATAGAAGAAGGTGAAGATCAGCCCTGCAAACACGATGCGCAGATAGTTCACCGCAATGGGCAGAATAGCCGCAGGCACCTGCAGCAGCCGCAGCAGCGGGTCTGCCAGCAGCACGCACAGGGCAGAGAAGGTCAAAGAGAACACCGTGCCTGCAATGGCGGTGGTGGAGACCTGACGCTCTACCAGCTGTGTATCTCCCGCGCCAAAGGCGGTGCTGACCAGGATACCCGCGCCCAGACACATCCCGTTGATGAACAGGATGGCAAGGGTCATCAGCGGGTTCGAGGTGCCCACGGCAGCCAGTGCGTCCTCGCCCACAAACTTGCCCACGATGATGCTGTCGGCGGCGTTGTAGGTAAGCTGGAACAGGTTGCCCAGCACCAGCGGAATGGTAAATTTGATCAGCAACGGCGTAATGGCGCCGCTGGTCATGTCCTTGGTCATGAAAAACGTCCTTCTTTCCTATTGATAGAAGCAGCCGCTTACACGATGCTGGCGCGCCCGCTGAAGATCGCCAGCGCGGCACGACTGTTGCAGTTGGCCAGCAGCTGGGCGGCGGCGTGCAGGGCAGCACCGGCGCTGACCGAAGCGGGGATGGCATCGGTGCGCAGCACCTGCTGGGCGGCACGCTGGGCGTCCCGGCTGGCCACAGCGGAAACGTTATCCACCACATAGCTGTTGTAGTTTTCCGGCACGATGCCGTAGCCGATATCCGGGATGCCGTGGGGCCCGGTAAGTCCGCCGCCCAGCACCTGATTTTCGTAAGGCTCTACCGCCACGATGCGCACATCGTTCGTCCATGCCTTGATGGTCTCGCCTACGCCGGTCACCGTGCCGGCGCTGCCCACGCCAATGGTGATGGCGTCCACAAGGCTCTTGTTCTGCCGGGCAATGCTTTGCACGATGGCGGGGCCGGTGACCCGGCGGTGATACTCCGGGTTATCGTCGTTGGCAAGCCAGTTCATATAGTACCAGCCGTTCGCAGCGGCGGTCTGCGCCGCCAGTGCCCGTGCTCCGGCCAGACCGCTGCGGGCAGGGCTGTGCCGGATCTGCGCACCCAGCCGCAGCAGATACTCCTGCCGCAGGGCAGGGGCGTCCTCCGGCATCACCAGCACGATGGGGTGCCCGGCGGTCAGGCTGGCCAGCGTAAGGGCGGTGGCAAAGGGGCCGGAGGCTGCTTCAATGATGGGCTGCCCCGGGGCAAGCTGCTTTTTTTCAATGGCAAGCGCCAGCATCCCCTCGGCAAGGCCGTCCCGGGCGGTGCCGGTGGGGCCGTTAAAATCCAGATACGCGTACAGATGCCCCTTCAGCCCGCAGGCGGCGGCGTAGCCCCGCAGCTCCACAATGGGGCAGGCAGTGGTAAGGGTCTGGTAAAAATTAGAGTAGATCGGCACAAGGGCACTCCTTTCTCTTGGGATACAACACTATTATCCTAACGCAAAGCCCCCGGCTGCGTCAAGATGCCTTTTGGCAAAAACAGCGAATTTTGGGCAGATATTTCAGAAAAAACTCCAAAATCCCCTTGACAAGGGGCAGGGGTTCTGGTATACTCCATCCGTAAAGCAAAAAAACTTTACAACACAGCAAGCACAGACAGCAGAGCACCGGGGGTCAACAGCAATGGCAAAAGATCTGGAAATGGGGTATCTGCTGGATTTTTATGGCGAGGTGCTTACCCAGAAGCAGCGCGAGATGCTGCGCCAGTATTACAACGATGATCTTTCGCTGAGCGAGATCGGCGAAAACTTCGGCATCACCCGGCAGGGCGCACGGGACGCCATCAAGCACGGCGAGACCACCCTGAAGGAACTGGAAGAAAAGGTAGGCTTTGCAGCCCGCTACCGGCGGGTGCAGCAGAAGCTGGAACAGCTGGAGCAGCTGGTCATCGACACCCGGTTCGAGTGCACCGGCCCCCGCGCCAATATCACCACCACGGAATATGTGGAAACGCTGACAAAAATGCTGGAGATCATCCGCTCGATGGATGAAGCAAACGAAAGCTGATCGAATTTTGAAAGGAGCACCGCACAATGGCATTTGAATCCCTGACCGACCGCCTTGCCGGTGTATTCAAAAAGCTGCGCGGTCACGGTAAACTGACCGAGGCAGATATCAAAGCCGCCATGCGCGAGGTGCGGATGGCTTTGCTGGAAGCCGATGTCAACTACAAGGTTGCAAAGGACTTCTGCGCAAAGGTGTCCGAGCGCGCCATGGGACAGGAGGTCATGGAAAGCCTGACCCCCGCCCAGCAGGTGGTCAAGATCGTCAATGAGGAGCTGGTAGCCCTCATGGGCGGCAGCGAAGCCGCCCGCCTGAACATCAAAAACAAGGGCCAGACGGTCATCATGCTCTGCGGCTTGCAGGGCAACGGTAAAACCACCCACGCGGCAAAGCTTGCCAAGTTCTATATCAAGCAGGGTCGCCGCCCCATGCTGGTGGCCTGCGATATCTACCGCCCCGCTGCTATTGACCAGCTGCAGGTGGTGGGCAAGCAGGCCGGTGCACCGGTGTTCACCCTGCCCGGCGCAAAGCCGCCGGAGATCGCCCGCAAGGCACTGGCGCACGCCAGAGACTACGGCAACGACATCGTCATTCTGGATACCGCAGGCCGCTTGCAGATCGATGAAGTGCTGATGCAGGAGCTGGTGGACATCAAGGCCGCCGTTCCCGTGGATGAGACCCTGCTGGTGGTGGACGCCATGGCCGGTCAGGATGCCGTCAATGTGGCTAAGACCTTCAACGAGACGGTGGGCGTGGATGGCATCATCCTTACCAAGACCGACGGCGATACCCGCGGCGGTGCAGCGCTTTCCGTGCTGGCCGTTACCGGCAAGCCCATCAAGTTTCAGGGCACCGGCGAAAAGCTGGATGATCTGGATGTGTTCCACCCGGACCGCATGGCAAGCCGCATCCTTGGCATGGGCGATGTGCTCAGCCTGATCGAGCGCGCACAGGATGCCGCCGACGAAAAGGCTGCCGAAGAGACCGCCAAGCGTCTGATGGAAAATAAGTTCGATATGAACGATATGCTGGAGCAGTTCGCCCAGATCCGCAAAATGGGCGGTGCAGGCGCGATGCTCAGCATGCTGCCCGGTGCTTCCGGCATCGACGCCAGCCAGATCGACGAAAAAGCCTTTGACCGCATCGAGGCCATGATCTATTCCATGACCAAGGAAGAGCGGGAAAAGCCTTCCATCATCAACCCCAAGCGCAAGCGCCGCATTGCTGCAGGCAGCGGTACCCGCGTGGAGGACGTGAACAAGCTGCTCAAGCAGTACGAGATGATGCAGAAGATGATGAAGCAGTTCAAGAAGAGCCCCAAGGGCTTTGCCCGCCGTCTGGGCGGCATGATGGGCAACCCCAACGCCTTCCGCGGACTGAAATAACAACGGTATACAACCCCGGCGGGGTTTGTAACATATATCAAAAACAACAATTTTTGGAGGATATCTATTATGGCAGTTAAGATTCGTCTGCGCCGCGTTGGCGCCAAGAAAGCTCCCTTCTACCGTGTTGTCGTTGCTGACAGCCGCTTCCCCCGCGATGGCCGCTTCATCGAGGAGATCGGCACTTACGATCCCAACAAGGAGCCCTCTGAGGTGAAGATCGATGCCGAGAAGGCAAAGCAGTGGATCGCTAACGGCGCTCAGCCCACTGATACCGTTCGTGTCCTGCTGAAGAAGTCCAACATTCTGTAAGTAGGGGAGGGCTGACTCATGCAGGAGCTGTTGCTGGCAGTTGCCCGCGGTCTCGTGGAGGACAAGGACGCCGTTAAGGTCACGGTGGACGAGCCCCGCGAGGACGGTACCATCGTCTACCACCTGAGCGTGGCAGAGGGAGATATGGGCCGTGTCATCGGCAAGCAGGGCCGGATCGCAAAAGCCATTCGTGTGGTGATGCGCGCGGCTGCTGTGCGGGTCGATGAAAAGGTCCTTGTTGAGATCGACTGAGCACCCTACTGGCCCTTTGCCCTTGCGGCAAGGGGCCTTTTTGGTTATAGAAAACCCTCTCAGGCGCTTCGCGCCAGCTCCCCCGAAAGGGGGAGCTTGGAGCAGACTGTACACAGGAGCATTCTGAACAAACAAGCAATACACCACCTCTTCGTCAAAAAGCTCCCCCCCTCGGGGGAGCTGGCAATGCCGCAGGCATTGACTGAGAGGGTTCTTACAGGAGAAAACGATGCAGCAATATCTGGAAGCCGGAAAAGTTGTTACCACCCACGGTGTGCGCGGGGAAATGAAGCTGGAGCTTTGGTGCGACGGGGTGGATTTTTTAAAAAAAGTGGGCCGCCTGTACCCGTCGGCACAGGGCGGCAGAGCCTATAAGATCCTTTCCATCCGTCCGCAGGGGCAGATGGCGCTGCTCCAGCTGGAGGGGGTCAGCGATATGGATGCCGCCCGGGCGCTGCGCGGGCAGGTGTTCTACTTTGACCGCAACGATGCCACCCTGCCCGCAGGCCGGTGGTATGTGGCAGATCTCATCGGGTGCGAAGTGCGGGATGCCGACACTGGCAAGGTGTACGGCGTGGTGACCAGCGTGGATCACCCGGGTGCGCAAGATATCTACACCGTCAAGGCACCCGGCGGCAAGGAGTATATGTTCCCCGGGGTGGACGCCTTCCTGAAAGAGCGCAACCCGCCGGAGGGGTATATCCTTGTCACCCCCATCCCCGGCCTGCTGGATGATGATTTTGACAGCGAGCGGGAGGAGGAGTAAGCCATGGGAATGCGTGTGGATATCGTGACCCTGTTCCCGGAGATGTGCCAGCAGGTGCTGGATGCCAGCATCATCGGCCGGGCGGCAAAGCGGGGCTATATTGAGACCCACTGCCACCAGATCCGGGATTATACCCTGAACAAGCAGAAGCAGACCGACGATTACCCTTACGGCGGCGGCTGCGGCATGGTGCTGTACGCCCAGCCCATCGCGGACTGCCTGCGGGCGGTGCAGCGCGAGGTAGCGGAACAGGGACGGCCCGCCCCGCATATTGTGTTCCTGACGGCGGGCGGGCAGCGCTACACCGAGGAGCACGCAAAGCGCTTGGCACAGTACGACAACCTGACGCTGGTCTGCGGCCACTACGAAGGCATTGACGAGCGTGTCATCGATGCTTTTGCGGACGAGGAGATCTCCATTGGTGATTATATCCTGACCGGCGGCGAGCTGGCCAGCCTTGTGGTGGCAGACAGCGTGCTGCGCCTGAAGCCCGGCGTATTGGCTGAGCAGAAGGGCTACGAGGAGGAAAGCTACTGGGACGGCCTGCTGGAATACCCCCAGTACACCCGCCCCGAGGTGTGGGAGGGCCGTGCTGTGCCCGAGGTGCTGCTGGGCGGCGACCATGCAAAAATTGACGCGTGGCGCGGCGAACAGAGCCGCACCCGCACCCGTCTGCGCCGCCCGGAGCTGTACGAGCAGTGGTGTACGAGCCACCCCATTGCCGAAGTGCCCAAGTGGAAGCGGGGCGAGAATGTCCGGCTGGTAAAGACCGCCGAGCAGTTTGCCGCCGCCGCAAAGCTGTTTGCTGAGGGTCGGCAGGCTGTCTGCGCCGACAACTGGACGCCGGAATACTGCCGCGCTCTGACCGAGCCGCAGTTTTTGCTGCAATTACAGCAGGAAAAGGCGGCGGGCTGGGTGTGCTACCTGCACACCACCAAGGATGTGCCGGACGGCATGGTGTGCGTCAGCCATAAGGCGGGGCATATCGAGCACCTGTTCGTCACGGAAAAAGCCCGGGGCAAGGGCATTGGCGCAAAGCTGCTGGATTTTGCCCGCAAAAAGCTGCCGGAGCACGCACACCCGGTGCTGAGTGTTCTGAACACCAACACCCGCGCCATTGCGCTGTATACCCGCATGGGCTGGCAGCTGGACGGCAGCACCAGTCTGGAATTTGACCCGCAGCAATACCCCACTGTGACGCGCAAATGCGCACTGGTGCAGATGCGCTACGCAGGCCCTGTGCAGGAGTGAGCCGCGCCGGAAATGTCGGTGAAAATACACAAAATTCAGAGGAAAACTCCCCGGCGGTCTAAAAGTTGTTGAAAACTTTTGTATTACACCTCTAACCTTTGGGGTATAATTTTATTGTCTTTGTACAAAACCTGAAAAATGCTCCCTGTTTCATTGGGAAAAGCGCCAAAAATGCAAAAGGGGTCTGTACAAGTGTTTCGACTTGCGCTAAAATGAGTGTAACACAACAGGCACACCATGCTTTTGTACACCAAAACGATATTAGATAGGAGCGCTTTACTATGTACGTAAAAGAAGTTACCGTTGAAAATCAGGTTGGTCTGCACGCTCGTCCGGCTACCTTCTTTATCCAGAAGGCAAACGAGTTCAAGTCTTCCATCTGGGTCGAAAAGGAAGAACGCCGCGTGAACGCAAAGAGCCTGCTGGGCGTTCTGTCTCTGGGTATCGTGGGCGGCACCACCATCCGCATCATCGCTGACGGCGCGGATGAGCAGGCTGCCGTGGATGGCCTGATCAAGCTGGTGGAGTCCGGCTTTGCAGAGTAAGTCTGTATCACAAGCAACAGAAAGCGGCGGGGGTTCCCTGCCGCTTTTTTGATAAGCTTTTTTACGGGAAGAAGGAGGGCTTTTTATGAGCGAGAAAAACAAACAGCGAATGGAAAAGTTCGTGGCACTGTGTAATTCCGGGAAGCCGTGGTATGTGTTCCTTGTTCTGTTCAGTCTGCTGCTGGCGGCAAACGCCCTGCTGGAACTGCTCACCGAGCAGCGGGTCAAGAGCTGGGTATGGCTGCTCAATGTGGCGGGCATCGTGGGCTGCGTGGCCGATCTCTTCCACTGCAAAAACCTCCGTGCTGCAAAAGCTGAGGACGAAAACGCATGACCAAGGCCGAGCTCTATCAAAAAGCCTGTATGCTGCCGCTGCTGCCTGGGGTGTATATCATCCGGGACAAAAGCGACACCATCATCTATATTGGCAAGGCCAAGCGCCTGCGCATCCGGGTAAGCCAGTATTTCCGCGAGGGCGTGCCCCACGATAACAAGGTCAGCCAGATGATCGCCCATGCCTACGCCTTTGACGTTATCGTCTGCCAAAGCGAGTTCGAGGCGCTGGTGCTGGAAGCCAGCCAGATCAAGGCGCACACCCCCAAGTACAACATTCTGCTCAAGGATGACAAGGGTTATAGCTACATCCGCGTCACCCGGGAGGACTGGCCGCGCCTTTCTTTCACCCTGCAAAAGGAGGAGGACGGGGCAGAGTATATCGGCCCTTACACCTCCAGCTTTGCGGCGCGGCAGATGGCAGAAACGGCCATGGATGCTTTTTTGCTGCCGCGCTGCTCCAAGCGCTTCCCGCAGGAGATCGGCAAAGGCCGCCCCTGCCTGAACGCCCATATCGGCAAGTGCATGGCGGTGTGCAGCGGAAAGATCAGCTGCGAGACCTACAATCAGGCGGTCAAAAACGCGGTGCACCTGATCCGCTATGGCAAAAAGGACATCCTGAAAACCCTCAATGAGCGGATGCAGGAAGCCTCCGACCGGCTGGAATTTGAGACCGCCGCTCTTCTGCGGGATCAGATCAACGCCATCACCAAGCTGACGGCAGGGCAGAAGGTAGTGGTAGACCCGGACGTGGAGATGGACGTGGTAGCGCTTGCCGGTACGCCGGACAGTGTGTGTGCGGCGGTGCTGCGCTTCCGGGAGGGACGGCTGACCGATAAGCGGGAGTTTTTGTTCCACGATACCTCGGATATCGACGCGGTGCGGGAGGAGTTTCTGCCCCGGTATTATCTGGACGATGAACAAATTCCGAAAATCATCGCGGTGGACGCACTGCCGCCGGACGTGGATGCCTTGCAGCAGGCGCTGAACCAGAAGCGGGGCAGCGAGGTACAGCTGTACGTGCCCCAGCGAGGGGACAAGGCGCATCTGGTAGAGATGGCGCACACCAACGCGGTGGAGCGTCTGGCGCGGGAGAGCGGACGCTACGCCCGGGAGGAAAAGCTGCTGGACGAGCTGGCGCAGGTGCTGGGGCTTTCAAAGCCGCCCCGCGCTATTGAAAGCTACGATATCTCCAACTGGGGTGATGGCAGCAGCGTCTGCGGCATGGTCACCTTCAAGGACGGCAAGCCCTTCAAGGCGGGCTACCGTAAGTTCAAAATGAAGACCGTGGCGGGCACGGACGACTACGCTTCGCTGGCAGAGACTGTCTCCCGCCGGGCGGCAGAGTACGAAAAATACGCTGCACAGGCTGAAAATGGTCAGCCAAGCGGCAACTGGTTCGGGCAGAAGCCGGATCTTTTGCTGATGGACGGCGGCAGGGGACAGGTGAGCGCCGCAAAGGAGGCGCTTGCCGGTACGGCGCTGGAAGATGTGCCGCTGTACGGCATGGTAAAGGATGATCACCACCGCACCCGCGCCATCGTGGACAGCGACGGGCGGGAAATCGCTATCAACATGAACCGCGGCACCTTTACCTTCATCACTGCCATTCAGGACGAGACCCACCGCTTTGCCAACGCCTACCGCAAGCAGCAGATGAAGCAGAAAAGCTACTCCTCCACCCTGACCGAAGTACCGGGCGTAGGCCCTAAAACGGCTAAAGCCCTGCTGGCGCAGTTCAAAAGCGTGGGCGCGGTGAAGGAAGCCACCCCCGACCAGCTGGAAAACACTCCCGGTGTGGGCAAACAGCTGGCACAGACCATCTACGAGTATTTTCATCAGGCATAAACACAAAACCGCCCCTCTTCGCTGGCGCAAAGCCATGGAAGAGGGGCGCTTTCTGTTATGCAGGGCGTTGTTCGTCAACGTTTAGATAAATCAGCCCTTTGGCGTAAAGATTCAGGATGCCGTTGGAACCGGAAGAGGTATAGCGTTTATCATATTCCTTATTGCCGATGCGTACAACGTCATCCGTGCGGGCATCGGTCGTGTAGTCGGCGGGGTCGCCATCCAGATGCAGGCGGATGCAGTAGGTTGCAGCGATACTGGCGTATTCCGCAATGGAAAGGTGATCGATCATACATTTGCCAGCAGGAAGCTCGACCAGCATGTCGCGGGTCACGGTCAGGTCTTCGGCACGCAGACTGCCATTGTTCAGCGCAACAGTCAGCGTTTTCAGCTGCATGGGCGCAAGGCGGACATCGCCGGTCTCCAAGCTGATGATCAGCCGGGTGAGGGCGTCTGCCGGAATGGTGACGGTGAGCATGGCCTCCGGGGCATCCTCGGCTACCTGCCAGTTTTCCGGCATTTCAAAGGTCAGGGTAGTGCGGCCATCCCCGCCGGTGGTGCGCAGAACAGGCGAATGCGGGAAGTTGTCGAACTGGAAGGTGGCGTATTTGTCCGAGGTGAGGGACGGGTCGGTGACAAAGGTCACAGAGCCGTAGTTCAGGCTGAGCTTCAGTTCCTGATCCAGCTTTTCCAGCGGGATCTGCAGGGTGCTTTCCCCAAGGTCATCGGCGGGGATGGTGAGGGGCACGGTATCGGCCGGGACAGCGAGGTAGCTGCTGCTGGCCTCCTCCGGGACAGAGCTGCTGTCCGCTGCCGGGGACGCAGGCTCGACCGGCTGCACCGGGGTGGCCTTGGAGTGCTGGAAGAAAAAGCAGGCCAGCACCAGCACCGCCAGCCCGCCGCCCAGCACCATGCGCCAGCGGGAACGCGGGGCAGGGGATACCGGGGCGGCAGAGCTGCCTGCCGGGGTCTGTTCGTCCAGAATTTTGCGGGCGACCTCCTCGGGACTGCCCAGCTCCGCAATGGCGCGGGCTTCGTTTTCCGGCCCGGCGGCATCCAGATAATCTTCGTAATAACTCAAAGCGTCCTTGCGCTCGGACTCCGGCAAGGGAGCCAGAAGCTGCTCCAGCGCAGCAAGAAATGCAGTACGGGTCATAGATCATTCCACCTCTCTGAAAAATGTGTCAATGGAAGAACGGTAGCGGCTCCACTCCTGCGCGTAGGCGGCAAGCTGCGCCTGCCCGGCGGAGGTGATCTGATAATAGCGGCGGTTGCGGCCATTGAAGGGCGCATCGTAGACCGTGAGCAGCTGATCTTTCTGTAACCGGCGCAGCACCGGGTACAGGGTGGATTCGCTCAGTTCCAGCGTGTGGGTGACCTGTTGGGTGATCTTGTAGCCGTAGGTACCTTCCGGCTCCTGCGCCACCACGGACAGCACAATGGCGTCCAGCAGCGCGGCACTGATGGGAAAACTCATGCAGGAACAGCCTCCTTTCAGTATGGTGTGTTTCTATAATATTATATATCATATAATATTGCATAAGTCAATAGACGAACGCAAAAAAAACACCGCTGCGGGTTTTCCACAGCGGTGCAGGGATGTATATAAAGCTTAATTTTCAGAAGAGATATCCTGTCCGAAATACTTCTCGCTCAGGGTCTTTAAGGTGCCGTCGGCGCGCAGGGCGTCAATGGCGGTGTTCAGCGCGTCCAGATAGGCGGTGTCCTCGCTCTTGAGCACCGGGATGGCCACATGGGAGGCTTCAGCGGTCTGTGCCACCAGCTTGAAATCTGCCTCCGGGTGGACGTTCAGGTAGTCGTAGAAGGAAACGTCCGCGTTCAGAGTGGCATCAATGCGGCCTGCGGTCAGCAGCTGGATGGTCTCTTCCAGCGTGTCGATGCCCTGCACGGTAGCGCCGTAGCTTTCGGCCAGCTCCATGTAGGTGGAAGCCAGACTGTTGGCGGTGGTCTTGCCCTTCAGGTCCTCAAAGCTGTGGATGTCCTCGTTATCCTTGCGCACCGCCAGCGCAGTGTGGATGTAGCCGTAGGGGGTGGTGAAAGCGTAGGTCTTGGCGCGCTCCTCGGTCACCTCCACGCCGTTGCACACCATGTCGTAGCGGCCTGCGTCCAGACCAGCAAACAGGCTGTCCCAGTCGCTCTCCACATACTCCGGCTCTACGCCCAGCTTTTCGGCAATGGCGCGGGATACCTCCACGTCGTAGCCCACCAGCGTGTCGGAGGAATCGTGGTAGCTCCACGGCTGCCATGCACCCTCCAGCGCCACCACCAGCTTGCCGCTCTTCTGGATGCTGTCCAGCTTATTCAGCGTTGCGGGACCGGCGGTACTGGAGGCAGTGTCCTTGGAGGAGCAGCCGGTCAGGCCCAGCACCCCGGCGGCAGCCATAACGCCCATCAGAGAGATAAAGGTTCTGCGTTTCATAAGTAAAAATTCCTTTCTGTCGAAAAAATGCAAAAAGAGAAGTGGTTTTATTCCGTATGGGCGATCCTGCGCAGGAAAGCCCGGGTGCGCTCCTCCTTGGGGGATGCAAAAAACTGCTGAGAGGGTGCCTGCTCCACCACCACGCCGTTTTCCATAAACACGGTCTTGGAGGAAACGTTGCGGGCAAAGCCCATCTCGTGGGTGACCACCAGCATGGTCATGCCCTCTTCGGCCAGCTGCCGCATCACGCTGAGCACCTCGCCGGTCAGCTCCGGGTCAAGGGCGCTGGTGGGCTCGTCAAAGTAAATAATTTCCGGGTCGGCGGCAAGGGCACGGGCAATCGCCACCCGCTGCTGCTGCCCGCCGGAAAGCTGGCGGGGGTAGTAGTCGGCGCGGTCAGCAAGGCCTACCTTGGCAAGCATCTTCATGCCGATCTCATCCGCCTGCTCCTTGGGCAGCTTACGCGCCACAATGAGCCCTTCGGTCACGTTTTGCAGGGCGGTCTTGTTGCGGAACAGGTTGTAGTTCTGGAACACAAAGGCGGTTTTTTTGCGCAGCCGGGCAATGTCGGCGCGGCTGGCATGGGCAAGGTCGAAGCTTTCGCCGTCAAATACCAGCTGCCCGGCATCGGCAGTTTCCAGAAAGTTTAAACACCGCAGCAGGGTGGTCTTGCCGGAGCCGGACGGCCCAAGGATCGCCACTACATCGCCTTTTTCCACGGTCAGGTCTACCCCGCGCAGCACGGGCAGCTCACTGGCGACCTTCCGTGCACCGGGGCGGTGGAAAAGGCCGGGCTTTGCGTAGGTGCGGAAGGTTTTTTGCACATTGCGGATCTCTAACATAGCCATAGGTGCGCACCTCCCTTTTACTGGAAGCCGCGGGCGTTGAGCTGACGTTCCAGCAGCGCCTGCAGCTTGGTGATGACGGTACAGAACAGCAGATACACCACAGCTACCTCGCAGTAGATGGGCAAAAAGATGTAGGTGCGGGCGGCTACCCGCTGCCCCGCCATGAACAGCTCTGCCACCGTGATATTGGACGCCAGCGAGGTGTCCTTGATCATGCCGATAAGGGAGTTGGACAGCGCAGGCACGGCGGTGCGCAGCGCCTGCGGCAGCACGATGCGGCGCATGATCTGCCACCAGCTCATGCCCACGCAGTACCCGGCCTCCAGCTGCCCCTGCGGTACGCTTTCCAGCGCACCGCGCATGGTCTCGGCGCAGTAGGCACCCTCGTTAAAGGCAAAGGTGATGACCGCTGCCGGAAAGGCGTTTAGCATGATGCCCACGCTGGGCAGGCCGTAAAAGATGATGAACAGCTGCACCAGCAGCGGCGTGCCCCGGATGACCCAGATGTAGAACCGGGCAATCTGCCGCAGCACCGGCACGTTGGCGTACTGCACCAGCGCCACCGCCACTGCGATGATCATGGCAAAAAAGAAGGAGAGAAGGGTCAGCGGAATAGTCATGGTCAGGCCTGCCGTCAGGATGCGGGGCAGCGCCTCCACCAGCACGCTGACCGTGCGGTTGGATAAAAGTGCTTCAAACATTGGTTTTTCCTCAAAATAAAAATACGCGCTCCGGCAAAGTTTTTGCCGACTAAAGCAGTATATACCTTAAAGTAGGGTCAAAGTCAAGAGACTGAATCACCAATCCCTACAAAACCTACCAGAATACTATAATAGCATGAAATGCCCCGCAGCGCAAACGGTTTGCACAAAACGTGTGATGTGACCGAAAAATTGCATAAACTTGTTAAATAATTGTGCAATGCGGCAGATGCTTGACGCTGTGGGTGCTTTCGTGTACAATGGTCATAGTAGTGCGCAGGCGCGGGGCAACGGCTCGGCACGGCGCAAATCCACCGGCAGGGGCTTGCCCTTGGCCCGGTGCAGACACGGAGGATACAAACGTGAAAAAGTTTAGTATTGGTGTTCTGGGTGCAGGTACCTGGGGCATGGCTCTGGCACGGATGCTGACCGTCAGCGGCAACGATGTGCAGGTGTGGTCGGCCATTGAGGCCGAGGTGGACAACCTTTCCGCCACCCGGGTACACCCCAATCTGCCGGGGATGGTCATCCCGCAGGAGCTGCGTTTTACCAAAAGCATAGAGGAAGTGTGCACCGGCAAGGACGTGCTGCTGTTTGCAGTGCCGTCGGTGTTCGTGCGCGCCACGGCAGCCAAGGCGCGGCCCTATATCCGCTCCGGCCAGATCATCGTGGATGTGGCAAAGGGCATTGAGCCTGATACCTTATATACCATGACCGAGATCCTTGCCGACGAGCTGAGCCACGAGAACGGCCCCCGCGCGGTGCGTCTGGTGGCGCTCAGCGGCCCCACCCACGCCGAGGAGGTGGCGCTGGATCTGCCCACCACCATCGTTTCCGCCAGCCCGGATCTGGAGGCTGCCGAGGTGGTGCAGGAGGTGTTCAGCAACACCTGTATGCGCGTGTACACCAACACTGATATCAAGGGCGTGGAGCTGAGCGGCGCCATGAAGAATGTCATCGCGCTGGGTGTCGGCATCTCCACTGGCCTTGGCTACGGCGATAACGCCCGCGCCGCCCTGATCACCCGCGGCATTGCCGAGATCGCCCGGCTGGGCGTGGCTATGGGCTGCAATGTCCAGACCTTTGCGGGTCTGGCCGGTATCGGCGATCTGATCGTTACCGCTACCAGTATGCACAGCCGCAACAACCGCGCCGGTATCCTGATCGGCAAGGGCGAAAGCCCGGAGCAGGCCGTGAAGGAGGTCGGCATGGTGGTGGAGGGCATCAACGCCCTGCCCGCCGCTATGGAGCTGGCCGAGAAGTACCATGTGGAAATGCCCATTGCCCAGACGGTGAACGCCATTGTCAAGGAGGGCATGAGCGCCAGCGACGCACTGCGCAACCTGATGTCCCGCGACCGCAAGAGCGAGATGCCGCAGGGCTATGAGAGTGTGTGAATCTGAATGATTAGAAAGGGACCTCCTGAAATGCCTGCGGGCATTTCAGGAGGTCCCTTTTCTGTTTGGGGGAGCGGCGGGAAGTGCAGCAAAATTATTAAAACTTTTTACAGAAAACAGACACAAAAGGGTAGAAGGTCGGCAAACTTTCTGCTATACTGGAAACGATAGGATTTTTGGTCAGTGCAGCCGGAACAGGGCGGCGGGCACTGGCACAGCAAGAAGGAGGAATGAGAGATGCCCTCTACCTACGCACACCGCCGCTTTGGCGCAAATGTGCTGGATCATCTGCCCGCGCCGCTGCGGGAAAAGCTGGAGGCACACCGGGAACTGTACGATATCGGTCTGCACGGGCCGGATCTGCTGTTCTATTACCATGCGGAAAAGTCCACCCCGGTCGCCGCGCTGGGCAACGCCATGCACGACGAGCCGGGCAGAACGTTCTTTGACCGGGCACGGCGGGTGGTGCATGAGGAAGCCGACCGCGAGGCTGCGCTGGCCTACGCGCTGGGTTTTGTGTGTCATTTTGCGCTGGACAGCACCTGCCACCCCTTTGTGGAGCAGTTTACCCGGGAGAGCGGTGTGACCCACTGCGAGATCGAGACCGAGTTCGACAATATGCTGATGCGCCGGGACGGCTATGACCCGCTGACCTTCTTTTCCGCCAGCCATATCCACCCCAGCGCGTCAAACGCCCGGGTCATTGCGCCGTTTTACAGGGATATTTCGGAGCAGACCGCGCTGGAAGCCCTGAAGGGGATGATCATGGTGCATAAGGTGCTGCAGGCTTCGAGCCCGGTCAAGCGCTGGGTGGTGCTGACCGGCATGAAGGTGCTGGGCAAGTACGATGGGATGCACGGCCTTGTGGCAAACCCGCAGCCGAACCCGCAGTGCACCGAGAGCAACCGCAAGCTGGACGCGCTGTACGCCAAGGCTTTACCGCTGGCAGAGCGGCTGATCTTAGAGTATGTGGCAAAGCTGGATACGGACGAGCCGCTGGATGCCGCCTACGACCACACCTTTGGGGAATTTTAAAAAACGCGCCGCCCGGCGGTGCAAAGAGGACAAGGGAAATACGATGAAAACTGAAAAATTCAAGGTGACACCGCTGGAGCGGGCATGGATCTTATACGATGTGGGCAACTCGGCCTTTGTGCTGATGATCGCCACGCTGGTGCCCATCTTCTTCAATGCGCTGGCCGAGGCCGGTGGGGTGAGCAAGGTGGACTATCTGGCCTATTGGGGCTATGCAAGCTCCATCGTCACGGTGGTCACCGCCATTCTGAGCCCCATTCTGGGCACGCTGGCCGACACCAAGGGCTTTAAAAAGCCCATCTTCATGCTTTGCCTTTTTGTGGGCGTCATTGGCTGCTGCGCCATGGGTATGGCGGGCACATGGCTGGCCTTTCTGGTCATTTTTATCATTGCAAAGATCGGCTACTCCGGCAGTCTGGTGTTCTACGACTCCATGCTGGGCGATGTGACCACCCCGGAGCGGATGGACATGGTGTCCTCCCGCGGGTACGCATGGGGCTATATCGGCAGCTGCGTGCCCTTTGTGGTCTGTCTGGCGCTGGTGCTGGGCAGCAGTGCGGTGGGGCTCAGCCAGATGACCGCGCTGTCCATCGCGCTGGTCATTACCGCCGTATGGTGGCTGGTGGTCACCCTGCCGCTGCTGAAAAAATACCGCCAGATCAACTATGTGGAGGTGGAGCAGCACGCCATCCGACAGAGTTTTGTGCGCATCGGGCAGACCCTGAAGCATCTGCCGCAGGACAAGCAGGTGTTCTGGTTTTTGCTGGCCTTCTTCTGCTACATCGACGGCGTGTATACCATCATTGATATGGCTACCGCCTACGGCACGGCACTGGGACTGGACACCACCGGTCTGCTGCTGGCGCTGCTGGTCACCCAGATCGTGGCTTTCCCCTCGGCGCTGATCTTTGGCCGTCTGAGCCAGAAATACGCGTCCAAGACCCTGATCCCGGTGTGCATTGCGGCCTATACCGGCATCGCCGTCTTTGCCTTCTTCCTGAAGAGCCAGTGGCAGTTCTGGGTGCTTGCCGTGGTGGTGGGAATGTTCCAGGGCGGCGTGCAGGCACTGAGCCGCAGCCACTTTGCCAAGATCATCCCGCAGGAAAAATCTGGCGAATACTTTGGTCTGTTCGATATCTGTGGCAAGGGCGCCTCCTTCCTTGGCACCATGATCGTCAGCGTGGGCAGCCAGCTGACCGGCAGCGCCAACGTGGGCGTTGGCTCCATTGC